>CAIOSS010001006.1 GCA_903860995.1 uncultured delta proteobacterium
GTCACCGCGACGAGCAGGGCGTCGTGCTCGGGCTCACGCAGTCCATCACGTCCGTGGCGCAGATCATCGCCCCGCTGCTCGCCGGCGCCCTCATCAGCCACGGGTGGCTGCAGGGCTGGAGCCTCGCCGCCGCCCTCGCCGCCCTCGCGGCGCTCCCTCTCTGGGCCGCGGTGCCCGTGAGCGCCTCCGGGGGCGTCGAGGTGCGTTGATGGTTGCGGCGGGCCTCTGTTAGGGTCCGCGCCCTTCTATGAAGACACCGCCCGATCTCCGTCCCGTCTCCGGCCGCCTGGGCATCCTGCTCCCCGGCCTCGGCGCCGTCGCCACCACGTTCATCGCCGGCGTGGAGATGATCCGCCGCGGCCTCGCCGAGCCCGTCGGCTCGCTCACCCAGATGGGCACCATCCGTGTCGGCAAGCGCACCGACGCCACGTCGCCCCGCATCGGCGATTTCGTCCCGCTCGCACCGCTCGCGAGCGTGGAGTTCGGCGCCTGGGACATCTTCCCCGACAGCGCGTACACGGCGGCGTCCAAGGCCGGCGTGCTCTCCAAGGAGCACCTCGCGCTCGTGAAGGACTTCCTCGAGGGCATCCACCCCATGAAGGCGGTCTTCGACCCCGGGTACGTGAAGCGCATCGACGGCGTCAACGTGAAGACCGGCACGTCCAAGATGCACCTCGCCGAGCAGCTCATGGAGGACATCGCTCGCTTCAAGGTCGAGCGAGGTGTCGACCGCTGCGTGGCCGTGTGGTGCGGCTCGACCGAGACCTGGCGCGCCCCCACCGCCGTGCACGAGACCCTCGAGGCCTTCGAGCAGGGCTTGCGCGACAGCTCGGATGACATCGCCCCGAGCGCCATCTACGCCTACGCCTGCCTGCGCTCGGGGGTGCCGTACGCCAACGGGGCGCCCAACCTCTCGGTGGACTTTCCCGCCCTGCACGAGCTCGCCCGCCGCGAGTCGGTGCCCATCGCGGGCAAGGATTTCAAGACCGGCCAGACGCTCATGAAGACGATCCTGGCGCCGGGCTTCAAGGCGCGGCTGCTGGGCCTCGACGGCTGGTACAGCACCAACATCCTGGGCAACCGCGACGGCGAGGTGCTCGACGACCCGGAGAGCTTCAAGTCCAAGGAGGTCTCCAAGCTCGGGGTGCTGGAGCACATCTTCCAGCCGCACCTCTATCCCAAGCTCTACGGCAACTACTCCCACGTCGTGCGCATCAACTACTACCCCCCGCGCGGCGACAACAAAGAGGGCTGGGACAACATCGACATCTTCGGGTGGCTCAACTACCCGATGCAGATCAAGATCGATTTTCTCTGCCGCGACTCCATCCTCGCGGCGCCCATCGTGCTCGACCTCGCGCTCTTCCTCGACCTCGCGCAGCGCGCGGGCATGTCGGGTGTGCAGGAGTGGCTGAGCTTCTACTTCAAGAGCCCGATGACCGCCCCCGAGCTCTACCCCGAGCACGACCTCTTCATCCAGCTGATGAAGCTCAAGAACACCCTGCGGTGGATGAGGGGCGTCGAGCTCATCACCCACCTCGGCCTCGAGTACTACGACTGACCTGATCCTCCCTCCAGCACGGGATCCGAGGGCGCTCCCCCGGGGACCGAGATCGAGCAACGCCGTGACGCGCGCCCGGACCCTCCTCCCCATCGTCTTCGCGGCCCTCGGTTGCGGCAACACCGCGGCCGTCGCCGTCGACGCCGGCGCACCCGACACGGGCCGCGCCGACGCGCCCCCGACGGACATCGTCGTCGCCTTCGATGCGGGCGCCGAGCCCGACGTCGAGGCGCCCGCTGACGTAGGGTCGTGCACCTACGACGCGGCCGTCGAGGACGTGCCCGTGCCGCCCATCCACACGCCGCGCTGGGCCTTCGAGCCGTGGATCTCCAAGGACATCTCCACCACCGCGGACACCTACGCCTTCGTCGACGGCTTCCGCGAGCGCGACATCCCCGTCGGCGCGGTGGTGCTCGATAGCCCGTGGGAGACCCACTACAACACCTTCCAGCCCTCGCCGACGCGCTACCCCGACTTCGACCGCCTGGTGACCGACCTGCACACCCGCGGCGTGCGCATCGTGCTCTGGATGACCCAGATGGTGAACCAGTCGGGCTACGACCTGGAGACCGGCGGGGACCTCTACATGGGCCCGGCGGCCAACTTCGCCGAGGGCCTGCGCTGCCAGTTCTACGTCAACGACGGGCAGCTCTACTCGTGGTGGAAGGGCCGCGGCGCGGGCGTCGATTTCTTCAACCCGCGCGCCCGCGCGTGGTGGCACGAGCAGCAGAACCGGGTGCTCGACGCGGGCATCGACGGCTGGAAGCTCGACTTCGGCGAGAGCTACGTCACCGGCACCACCGTGCGCACCGCGGCCGGCGACCGGGCCCACCAGGAGTACAGCGAGGCGTATTACCGGGACTTCCTGGCCTACGGCGTCCAGCGGCGCGGCCGGGACTTCGTCACGATGGTGCGCCCCTGGGACGAGTCGTATCAGTTCGCGGGGCGCTTCTTCGCGCGGCGCGAGCACGCGCCCGTCGCGTGGGTGGGCGACAACCGCCGCGACTGGATCGGCCTGGAAGACGCGCTCGACCACATGTTCCGCTCGGCGGCGGCGGGCTACGTGATGATCGGCTCGGACGTGGGCGGCTACCTCGACCGCGACGACCGCAACCTCATGACCGAGGTGCCCTTCGACGCGGTGAACTTCGCTCGCTGGACGGCCGTCGGCGCGATGAGCCCCTTCATGCAGCTGCACGGCCGCGGCAACCTGACGCCGTGGACCGTGCCCGAGCGCACCGAGGAGATCACCAACATCTACCGGTACTACTCGAAGCTCCACCACGCGCTGGTGCCGTACCTCTACGCGCTGGCCGAGGAGGCCTACGCGGGCGGTCCCCCGATCGTGCGGCCCTTCGGCGACATGGTGAACTGGCCGCGCAACTACACGTACCGCCTGGGCCCGGCCTTCCTGGTGGCGCCCATCCTCGACGCCACGGGGCGGCGCAACATCTCCATCCCCAACGGCGCCTGGTACAGCTGGTGGAACCAGGACGCGCCCTCCTTCGCGGGCGGCCGCGTCATCGAGGACCAGGAGTACACGAACATCCAGCAGATCCCGATCTGGGTGCGCTCGGGCGCGATCATCCCGCTCAACCTGGAGGACGCCTCGCTGGGCTTCGGCAACACCTCGGGCCGCGGCGCGCTCACGATCCTGATCTACCCCGACACGACCATGACCACCTTCAACCTGCACGAGGGCGCGGCCCCGTCGCCGGTCACGGCGCTGCGGGGCCTCGACTCGGCCACGCTCTCCATCGGCCCGGTCGCCACCCCGGTGCTCCTGCGGGTGCGCTTCGACCCGGGCGCGCGCGCGGTCAGCGTCGACAACGCGCGGGTGACCCGTCACGACACCCGCGAGGCCTTCGACGCCGCCACCGAGGGCTTCTGGGTCGAACCCTCGATGCGCTGGGTGTGGGTCAAGATGGCGCCCTCCACCGCCACGCGCCCGGTGCGCATCGGCCTCTAACCGCGACGCCTACGGCTCGTCGGCGGCGACGTGCGCGACGGTGGTCTCTACGAGGCGCAGGAAGGCCTTGATCGACTTGTCGAGGTGGGGGATCGGCGTGTCCTCGAGGCGCGTGTGCGAGATGCCCGGCGACGACTGCGCGAAGACCATCACCGTGGGCATGATCCCGGCCATCTCCGCGGCGTCGTGGAGCGGCCCGGAGGGGAGCCTCGGCGCGTCGCCGGCGAACTCGCGCACGGCCTCCGCGCAGAGCTCGAGCAGCGCCGGGTCGAAGGGGCGCGGCTCGATCGAGAGCAGCGGGCTCCAGGTGACGGCGCAGCGGTTCTTCTTCGCGGCGGCGCGCGAGGCCTTCTCCGCGGCGACCTGCATCTTCGCGAGCACGGCGCCGTCGAGCGCGCGCAGGTCGAGGGAGATGTCCGTTGCCCCACAGACCGCGGTGACGAAGCCGGGCTCGACCTTTACGACGCCGCAGGTCGCCACCACCCGCGTCTTTGGGGTGCGCCCGGAGAACTTCAGCCCGATGTCCCGGCACGCGAGGGCGAACTCCGCCGCCGCGAGGAACGCGTCCTGGCGCAGCGGGATGGGCGTCGCGCCCGCGTGCACTGCCTGGCCCGTGAAGCGCACCATGTGGCGCTCGACGCCCATCGTGCCGAGCACCACCCCGACGGGCTTCTTCATCGCCTCGAGCACCGGGCCCTGCTCGATGTGGAGCTCGACGTAGGCCCTCGGGTCGCGCGCCTTCAGCCACGCGTGCGCCTCGCCCATGCACTCGAGCTCGACGCCGTTCTCGCGGAGCGCGTCGGTCAGCTTGACCCCGTTGCGGTCGACGAGGTGCGCGAGCTCCTTCGCGGCGTCGAGGGTGCCCGCGGAGGCGGCGGAGCCCGTGAGGCTGCGGCCATAGCGCGCGCCCTCCTCGTCGGCCCAGTCGACGAGGTGCAGGGTCACCGGCGGCGTGCCTGCGGCCGCGTGGCGCCGCAGGGCCTCGATGCCCGCGACGACGCCCAGCACGCCATCGAGCCACCCGCCGCCGGGCACGGAGTCGAGGTGGCTCCCGAACACCACCCCTCGCGTCGAGGCGCCCGGGAGGGTGACCCACGCGTTGCCCGCGGGGTCGGTCTCGACGGGGAGCCCGAGCTCGGCCTTTACCTTCTCGGTGAACCACGCGCGCGCCTCGCGCCACACCGGGCCCCACGCGACACGCTGCGCGCCGCGCTCGGTGGAGGTGCGCGCGGCGAGCTCCCGGAGGTGGGCGATCACGCGCTTGGAGCTCGGTGCGGAGAGGCGCTTCGTGCGTGCGGGCGGCATCGGGGGGTCTCCTCGGCGGTAGGGTACGCTCCACGCTAACGCGAACGCCCGCACCCGGGGCGACGCCGGTGCATGAACGACGCAAGGTGGACCGTCGTACGGCTCGACGGGGCAATGCGGATCGTGGCCGCGGACCTTCGCTCAGAGATGAATGTGTCCGATGCGCATCGCGCCGACGGTGATGCTCACGCCGGCGATCGCGGACGCCTGCTCGGCCCCCGGCATTGGCGATGCGAAGGCCGCGCCCCGCGTCGCTTCGATGCCCAGGGCGAACAAGCGCGCGCCGGGTCCCGTTGCGGTCGGCGGCGAAGCTGGAGAAGCCTCCGTTGCAGGTATACCCTGCGTGGCCTCGGACCCCTCTCATGGCCCACCAGACCACCATCACTCCACGGGTCGCGACCCTCACCATCAGCGACACCCGCACCGCGGCTGACGACCACGGAGGCGCCCTGCTGGGCGAGCGGCTGCGCGCCGCGGGCGCCGAGCTGGTCTCGCACTCCCGGGTCACCGACGATCCTGCGGCCATCCTCGCGGCGGTGAGCGCGCTGCTCGGCGATCCCGACATCGACGCCGTGGTCACCACCGGCGGCACCGGCATCGCCCCGCGCGACCAGGCCATCGAGGCCGTCACGCCGCTCCTGGAGAAGACCCTGGACGGCTTCGGCGAGGCCTTCCGTCGGCTGTCCTGGGAGCAGGTGGGGGCGCGCTCGATCCTGTCGCGCGCGGCGGCCGGGGTGGCGCGCGGCAAGGTCGTGGCGCTGCTCCCGGGGAGCCCGTCGGCGGTCGCGCTGGCGGTCGACGCGGTGCTCGGTCCGACGCTGGGGCACATGGTGGCGCTTCTGCGGGTCGCGCCGTGACCGCGACGATGTTGAGCTTCGACGACGCCCTCGGGCGCGTGCTCGCCGACGTGGCGCCCGCGGGGCTCGAGCGCGTCGACGCCGCGCTGGTCATCGGTCGCGTGCTTGCGGCGGACGTGCTCGCCCCGGCGGACGTGCCGGCCTTCGACCGCAGCACGATGGACGGCTACGCGGTGCGCAGCGCCGACCTCGCGGGCGGGCCGTGTCGACTGCCCGTGCTCGGCGAGTCCGCGGCGGGCGGCGCGTGGCCCGGGGCCCTCGCGCGAGGCGCCGTCACGCGCATCTTCACCGGCGCGCCGCTGCCTGAGGGCGCCGACGCCGTGGTGATGCAGGAGGACGTGACGCGTGACGGCGACCACGCGCACTTCGCCCGCGCGGTGAGCCCTGGCACGAGCGTGCACCGGGTCGGCAGCGACCTTCGGGCGGGCGCCGTGGTGCTCGCCGCCGGAACGCGCCTCACGCCCTTCCACGTCGCCGCGCTGGTGGGCGTCGAGGCGCTCCGGGTGTCCGTGGCGCGCCGCCCGGTCGTGTCCATCGTCCTCACCGGCGACGAGCTTCGCGACGCCGGAACCCCTGCCAGCGCGGGCCGCATCGTCGACGTCCTCGGCCCGTCGCTGGCCGCGCTGGTGTCCGCCTGCGGCGGCGTCGCGCGGGTGGAGGCCGCCGTGGGCGACGACCGCGACGCCGTGCGCGCGACGGTGCGCGCTGCGCTGCGTGGCGCGGACGTGGTGCTCACCGTCGGCGGGGTGAGCGTCGGCGACCGCGACGTGGTGCGCGACGCCCTGGAGGCTGAAGGGGTCGCGCTCGACTTCTGGCGGGTGGCCATCAAGCCAGGCAAGCCCCTGTGCCTCGGGCGCTCACGGGACGGCGTGCGGGTGCTCGGGCTACCGGGCAACCCCTCGTCGGCGCTGCTCAC
>CAIOSS010001007.1 GCA_903860995.1 uncultured delta proteobacterium
ACGCCGCCGACGCGCGGGCCCAGCCCCTTCGACCAGAGCCTGCGCCGCGGCGCCGAGGCCTTCGCGCGCCGCGATCTCGACGCCGCGATGACCGCCTTCCGCGACGCCGTGCAGCGCGACCCGCGCTCGCCCGTGCCGTGGCTGCGCATGGCCGCCGTGTCGCGCGGGCGCAACGACGCCGCCACCGCGCTGGGCAACTACCGGGAGGCCCTGCGGCTCGCCATCGAGGCCAGCGCCGACGCCGACCGCGCCCGCGCGCTCGCCGGGGTCGCTGAGCTCAACGAGGCCCAGGGGCTCTGGCGCGAGGCCATCGGCGCCTGGGGGGTCGTCGCGGAGTTCGCCGACGCGCACGCCAGCGTGACCTCCGCCGCCGTGCCCCGGGCGCGCATCGAGGCCATCCGCCGGCGCGAGTCGCTCGACCGCGAGTACGCCCCGGTGCGCGAGCGCATCGCCGAGCGGCTGCAGGTCAACGCCGCGGGCGCCGCCAACGCGGCCGGCGCGACGGCTCCAACGCCCCGGTGATCGGTGTGGACTCGTGGCTCCGGCGCCGCGCGCCGTGGCTGTTGCTCGCGCTCATGCTGGTGCTCCCGTACGCGCGCCTGCTGACCTTTCACGCCGTCAACCTCGCGGACGATGTCTTCGTCGCCGACCTCATGGGCGGCGAGCTACCGTTTCGCGCAGCGGTCGGTCGCACCCTCCGCGCGGGCGAGCTACCGCTCTGGGAGCCGGGGTTCTATACGGGCTATCCCAGCTTCGCGGGGGGCGGCGCGCTCGACCCGCTGGCCGGCGCCCTCTTCACTGCCTTGCCACCCACGGCGGCCTACGACGCCTTCCTCCTGCTGATGCTCGCGGTCGCGGGCTTCGGCGCCGCCCGCCTCGCGAGGGTGCTGGGAGCCTCGGTGCCCGGCGCCATGCTCTCGGCGCTGGCATGGGCACACGGCGGGGTGCTGGTGTCCCAGTGGCGCCACATGGGCGTGCTGGGCACGACGGTCTGGCTCCCGCTCGGCCTCTCCCTGGTGGAGGACGCGCTCGGTCCGAGCGAGGACGCCCCAGGGCGCGACCTCGCGCTCGTGCTGCTGACCGCCGTGATCGGGGCGCAGGCGCTCGCGGCGTTCCCGCAGTCTCTCTACGCCTGCCTCCTGGCGTACGGGCTGTGGGCCGTCGTCCGCTCACTCGATGCCCAGCGCGGCGCCCGCGCGCGCCTGGTCGCGCTGGGACGCTTCGCCGCAGCCTGCCTGATCGGGGTCGCGATCAGCGCGGTGCAACTGCTCCCGATGGTGGAGTTCGGCGGACGGTCGATGCGCAGCGGCGGCCTCTCGTGGGAGCTCGCGACGCGGTGGCACCTCTGGCCCCCCGCCCTGCTCGGACTCCTCGCGCCCTACCCCCTCGGGGACGCCAGCGACGGCACCTACCGCGGTACGGACATCTTCTGGGAGTCGCACGGCTACCTGGGACTCTGCACGGTCCCGCTCGCCCTCCTGGCGCTCTGGTCCGATCGACGCCGGGCGGTGTGGACCCTCGGCGCCCTGGGTGCCCTCGGCATCCTCTTCGCCCTTGGCCCCGCGACGCCCGTGTACCGTGTCGCGTTCGCGCTGCTCCCCGGCCTGAAGAGCTTCCGCATCCCGCAGCGCTTCCTCTTCGTGGCCTGTGGCGCCCTGGCCACGCTCGCGGGTATCGGGCTTACCCGCGCCGGTCAGTGGTGGACCTCACGACGACCCACAGCGTCGAAGTGGACCGCTGCGCACCTCTCGGCCGCCGTGGTCGCCCTCACCGCCCTCGACCTCGGGATCACCCAGCCCCGGCAGAACCCGCTCGTGGGTGCGGGACCCTGGCTCGCACCGCCCGCCGTAGCCGCCGCCCTCGCGCGCGAGCCGACGGGGCGCGTCTATTCGATCGAATCGGCCGCGGTCCACCAGCGCGCCTTCCACCAGGCCCGCGGGTGGAGCGAGGCTGCACCATTCCGCATCGCGCGCGAGATCATCCAGCCCAACGCCAACCTGTTCTGGTCGATCCCGATGCCGGACGGCTATGCCGGGCTGATCACGCGCGAGATGCAGACCTGTTGGGGCATGATGGCAGTCAACCACGATGGCC
>CAIOSS010001008.1 GCA_903860995.1 uncultured delta proteobacterium
CGGATCCGTCCGTAGCCATGGCTTCATCAGGAGGCCATGAAGAACCCGCCACGCATCGCGCCGCATATCCTCCGATCGGTCGCAGTCGTCGCCAACGCAGACCCCCGCTCCGTCCGCCGCTTCATCGGTGGCGGGATCGTTCGTCCGCTCTGCGCGGCTCGAATCACTGCAGCGCTCGCAGCCATGGGCCGCACGGACCTGATCGCTCGTGCTGATGCCGCAAGAGCCGCCGCCGGGCAGGCTTCCGAAGCCGCCGCCACCGGGACCGAGCCGCGCCGGGGGATCTCGTGAGCCAGTTTCTCGGGGTCTCCATCGCATCGCCCTGCGCAAGTTGCGGTTGTGCCGACTGGTGCGCGCGCAGTAGCGACGGCAACGTCGAAATCTGCCGCCGTCAGCAGTCCGACGGCTGGGAGCTGCGCACTGACAAGGCGCGTTGCGAGTTCTACCTCCGCGTGGTGTCCCGCACGAACTCGGTGTCCGCCGACATCGCGCCTCCGGAACCGGTCTGGCGCGAGGAGAAGGCCTCGCCGGACGTGCTGACCGCAGCCTACGAAGCGCTGATGAAACAGCCTTCGTGCGCGCTCAACGCGGCGGCGCTGGGGAACCTCCACGCTCGTGGCCTCACCAACGATGAGATCGAAGACGCCGGGTATTTCATCATTCCTCCCGACGCCGGCGGTCGCCGCGACGTCGCAGCCGCAGTCCAGCAGGAGATCGGGGCGGACACCATCCTGCACGTTCCGGGATTCTTCCTGCGGGATGGTGACCCCGAACTGCATCTCGCCGAGCCGGGTGGCCTCGCCATCCCGTGCCGCAATGTGGACGGTGCCATCGTAGCGATTCGCGTACGAACCGAGACTGCCGCTCGCGGATCGAAACCCGCGACGAAGCGCTACCTCTGGCTGTCTGCGCCCAAAGGTGTGGACGTCCAGGGTTGCGGACCAGGGGCGCCTTGCCACGTGCCGCACCACGACGCCGCGATGCGCCTCGACGACATCCGCGTCACCGAGGGCGAACTCAAGGCGGACATCGCCACGCTTCGCACGGGCGTCCTCACGATCGGCATTCCCGGTGTCGCGATGTGGCCGCGCGCGCTGCCGGTGCTCAAGGCCCTCGGGGCGCGTCGTGTTCACCTCGCGTTCGACGGAGATGCCCGCACCAACAGGCACGTCGCACAGCCACTTCAGCGTTTCGCGTCGGAACTCACCAAGGCCGGCTACGAGGTCGTCGTCGAGGTGTGGCATCAGCGCTGGAAGGGCATCGACGACGCACTCACCCACGCCGAAGGAGGCTGGGGCGCCATCGAGCAGCACGTCGGCCGCGAGGCCTGGGAGCAGATCGAAAAGATCGTCGCAGAGTCTGGGGCGCCACCGGATCCCGCGATTGCAGCCAGGGCGGCGATCTCCGCCCTTCACGAGCGTTTGAAAATGGAGCCCAACACGGCAACCGCCAGCGCCTTTGAGCAGAGCGTCATTCATGCGGGGGCGGTGCTCAAGTCCTCGGGCCTGCAGGGAGAATACGAGGAGCTGATTGGACTTCTCAAGAAGGCCAAGGTTCGAACGACGCGCTGGGAGGCGGCGGTCGAATCGGAGGTGCGACGCATGAGGAAGAAGCCCTCGGAGGTCGCTCCGACTGGTCGGACTCGGGGGTGGAGGGAGATGCTGTCCCGGAACCAATTCGACGCCATCGACCCGTCCCTCTCGAACTGCCTCCTGGCGCTGCAGTTTGCGCCCGAGTGGGAGGGCGTTTTGGGGTTCGACGAGTTCAACCTCCGGGTGGCGCTTCGTCGCGCCCCTCCGTGGGCCCCCGAGTACGCACCGGCCGGTGGCAGCCGACTCGGCCCGTGGACCGACGAAGACGACACCCGTCTGGTGATCTGGTTCGAGCGCGAGATCGCTGTCTCCCCGCGCGCAGAGACCGTTCGTGAGGCAGTCCGTCTCGCCGCCGATCAGAGCAGATTCCATCCGGTACGCGACGATCTTCTCGATCTCCGCTGGGATGGGCGCCCGCGGCTGGACACCTGGTTGGCAGACTATCTCGGGAGCAAGCAGGGCCCCGAGTACCTCCGCCGTGTGGGCCGGTGGTTTCTTATTGCGACGGTTCGTCGGGTCTTCGAGCCCGGGTCGAAGTCTGACTACACCGTGGTTCTCGAAGGCGAACAGGGCACCAACAAGACGACCATCGTGGAGATCCTTGCGCGCCGGTCCGAGTGGTTTGCGTCGTTGTCGACGGACATCGGGACGAAGGACGCAATGCAGTACCTGCACGGGAAGCTGATCGTTGAACTGGCCGAACTGGCATCGCTGGGACGCGCTGCCGTGGAGAAGGTGAAGGCATACCTGACCGAGAAGACCGACCACTATCGGCCGCCGTACGCCCGGCGACCGATCGATGTCCCGCGACAGAACGTGTTCATCGCGACGACGAACGCGAATCAATACCTGATCGACGACACGGGCAATCGCCGGTTCTGGCCCGTCAGGTGTACCGCTACGAATTTCGACCAGCTCCGAAGAGATCGCGACCAGCTCTATGCGGAGGCCGTCATGGCGTACCAGGCCGGTGAGAGGAGCTGGCCGGTCAGTGAGGATGCTCCTCTCTTCCAGGCCGAGCAGGAGGAGCGGGAGGTGGGAGATGCCTGGGAGTCTGGGGTCTGGACGACGCTTGAGCGTTACGTGGCGGAGGGAAGGACCTTCGTAAACAATTCAGAACTGATCTTCGACGCGACGGGAAAGTTCTCGAAGGACCAGACGCGAGCAGACCAGATGCGGATCGCGGCCATCGCGAGGAAGTTTGGCTGCCGGAATGGCCGCGATCGAACGCCCGGAGCCGGGCGCCTGCGCGGGTGGCACCTGCCGGAGGCCCCTCCCGCGCTGCGGCCACGCCTCCATGTCGTGATCTGACGGTGGCGCTTCGGTCGGACGCGCCGACCTCTTTCTTCGAGGTCGGTCGTTCAAAACACTGTCCTTTCAACCTGTTGACCAACCTGACCAACCTGACCAGATGAAAAGTAATAAGATAATCTTGAGTTCTCGATACCCCACTATGGGGCCTACGGCGCGGGTGATTTACAACCGGGCGAATGATGCTGAGGTAGGTCGGTCATGTCGGCCGAAGCCCGGGGGAGGCACCGAATGCACTGATTTCGCCGAGAACACCGTTGTCCAACCTCTGTGCCGCGAGGTGATCGATGCTGGCCCGTGAGCTGGTCCTGCGGCTCCGGGCGTCCGGTGCGGTCCTGCGGCCGCGCGGCGAGCACGTGGAGGTCGAGGCCCTTTTTGAGGCCCTGGCGGAGGCAGACATCGCGGCCCTCCGCGAACACAAGCCGGCGGTGCTCGGGTTCCTGCGCGAGGACCCCGAGGTGCTGCTCGATGAGCTCGCCGC
>CAIOSS010001009.1 GCA_903860995.1 uncultured delta proteobacterium
CGGCGGGCGCGGGCGCCGGAGCGGGCGCGGCGATCGGGTTCACGGGGACGATCGGGGCCACCGGGGCGGGGTCGGGTGACGGGGAGTCCCGCAGCGCGAGCGCGGCCGCGAGCGCGCCGCCGGCGCCGAGCGCGAGGAGGGCGCCGATGATCCACGGGGCGCGGGAGGGGGTCGGGGGGGGCGCGGGTGCGAAGTGGGGAGAGGGGGCAGCCGGCGGACGGGAGAGGCCACCGGCGTCGAGGGTGGCGGGCCAGGCGCCGGGCGGGGGATTGGGGGGCGACGAGGCGCCGGGCCGGAAGGCCGGGATGGCCACGGTGGCAGGGACCGCTCCGGGGGCGGCGGCGGCGGGGATGAGCACGGTGCGGGCGGGGGCGCGGCCGTGGAGGGCGGCCTCGAGGGTCTGCGCAGCGACGCCCGCGTCGGCGAAGCGCTGCGCGGCGTCGCGGTGCACGGCCTGGGCGAACCACGCGTCGAAGGTGGCGGGCACGAGCGACGCGACGCCGAACTCCGCCGCCCGCATCGACGCGCTCGGGATGGGCCCGAAGAGCATCTCGCGCATCATCACCTGGACGGAGGTGCCCGCGAGGTTGCCGGCGTTCCAGAACACCCGGCCCGTGAGGAGGTAGAAGGCCACGAGCCCGATGGCCCAGACGTCCGTCGGGGGGCCGATGATGCCGTGCGCCTCGGTCTGCTCGGGGGCCATCCAGAGGGGCGTGCCCATGCTGCCGGTGCCGGCGCCGCGGGCGTCATGCACCACCTTCGCGATGCCGAAGTCGAGCACCTTCACCATCACCGTCGCGCCCTCGCGGCGCGTCGAGGCGAGGAAGATGTTCTCGGGCTTCACGTCGCGGTGCACCAGGCCCGAGCGGTGGGCCGCCCCGAGCGCGTGGCACACCTGCCGGAGGATCTCGTAGGCCTCCGCGGCGGGCACCGGGCCGCGCTTCTCCACGCGGTCGAAGAGGGTCTCGCCCTGGAGCAGCTCCATGGCCAGCCAGGGCACGCCCGACGCCTCGTCGACCCCGGAGGCGATCACCTCCACGACGTGGTCGCTCGCGATGCGCGACCCGGCCCGAGCCTCGTCGGCGAAGCGCCGGCGGTTGGCCGGGTCGGCCACGAACTGCGGGTGCATGAGCTTCAGCGCCCGCTCGCGGCCGGTGCTCAACTGCTCGACGACGTACACCGAGCCCATGCCCCCGTCGGCCAGCGGGCGCACCACCCGGAAGTCGTGCGCGAAGAGGGTGCCCGGAGCCAGCTGCGCGAGCGTCGACATGCCCGATTGAATGCAACCGCTCCCGCAACTTCACAAGCGATACCTGTTCTCCCCGGCCCCGGGCGCGTCGGGTCGGACGCGCATGCTCTCCACCTCGGCGAGCTTCCTCGCGGCCGAGGTCCTCGCGGTCACGCCCTTCCAGCGCCTCGGGCTCGTGCGCGGGGTGCACGAGACCCTGCACTTCGCCGGGTTCGAGGACTCGACGCGCGCCCTGCGGCGAGCGCCCGGGAGTGAGCGGTCAGCACTCGCAGTCGTGCGAGGGCACCCGCAGGGGCGTCGCCGCGCGAAACACCGCGCCCGTGCGCCGCGCGTAGCCCTCCGCGGTGATGAACTCCGGCACGCCGTCGCCGTCGAGGTCGGCCGCCGCCTCGGGGACGAAATCCCCGGGCTCGGCGCCGTCGGAGTGCAGGATGAGCCCCTGCGGCCCGCCGAGCTCGAAGACCACCGTGGCCCTCGCGCTGAACTGACCGCAGCCGCCCACCATCGTGGAGGCGCGGAGGGTGACGAAGCGTCGCGCGCCTCCCGCCCCCTGCCAGAGCGTGATCACTGGCGCGTGGTTGACCTCGTGGGAGTCCCAGTGGGCGCCCGCGTTGCCCTCCGTGCGGTACTCGCTCTGGAGCCGGCGCCACGCGGGCAGCTCGCGGGCCCGGGC
>CAIOSS010001010.1 GCA_903860995.1 uncultured delta proteobacterium
GGCGGGGGTGGTCGCGGCGGGGGTGGTCGCGGCGGCGTGCGGCGCATCGGGCTCGCGCTGACTGAGCCAGGCGGTGAGGCCGAGGCCGACGACGAGGCCCGCGGTGAGGGCCACCACCAGGGTCGCCCGACGCTGCGGCGGGGCGGCGGCGACGGCGCTCGCGCGACCGTAGGACGGCCCCGAGCGGGTGACCGCCTCGATGGTCAAGCGCGCCTCGCCCCCGGGAAACGAGGGCCACGGGACGAACGAGCGCTCGGCGGGCCCCGCGGCGGTGATCGCCGGGAAGGCCAGCTCGGTCGGCGCGACGACCGCCGGGGTCTCGCGGGTGGCGGGCAGCGACGCGCGCCCGAGCGACATGGACGCAAAGGCCTCGGCGAGGGCTTCGGCGAGGGCGTGGCCGGTGGGGTAGCGCCCCGCCCGCTCGCGCGAGAAGGCCCGCACCGCCCACGCGTCGACGCCCGCCCCGAGGGTCGGCGCGTAGCGGGTGGGCGGCGGCGCCGTGCCCATGGTGACCGCGAAGAACAGCGCCGGGAGCGTGGCCGCCTCGAAGGGCAGCCGCCCGGTGAGCAGCTCGTAGAGCATCGCCGCGAGCGACCAGAGGTCGGCCCGGCCGTCGATGTCGGGGTCGCCGCCGATCTGCTCGGGGGCCATGTACGAGGGGGTGCCGAGGAGCATCGGCCCCTTGTCGCCGTCGTGCTGGGTGAGCTTCATCCCGTCGGCCCAGCGCGCCACGCCGAAGTCGATGACCTTCACCACCGGCGTGTTGTCTTCGGTCACCAGGAAGCAGTTGGAGGGCTTGAGGTCGCGGTGCACGATGCCGGCCGCGTGGGCCGCGTCGCAGGCCGCGCCGACGTGCCGCGCCACGGTGAGCGCCAGGTAGGGGTCGACCTGCCCGTGGGCCTGGAGGCGGTCTTCGAGCGACTCGCCCTTGAGCAGCTCCATCACCAGGAAGGGACGGCCGTCGTCGGTGGTGCCGAAGTCCTCCACCCGCGCGATGTGCCGGTGCCGGAGCTGCGCCGCGATGCGGGCCTCGCGCACGAAGCGGGCGACGAGGTTTTCGTCGCGCGCCGCCGAGTGCTTCATCAGCTTGATGGCGACGTCGTGCCCGAGCACCCGGTGCCTGCCCCGCCAGACCTCCCCCATGGCCCCGGTGCCGATGGGCTCGATGGGCTCCCAGCGGTCGTTGAGCAGGGGGATTGTGGGTTGATCGGCCACCGCGCCGGCACTCTTCGCGGACCCCGCGACCGCTGTCAAACCCCGGCGCACGCCCGCAATCACCCCTCCAGGCTCTCGCCCTCGTCGGCCCACGCGCTCAACCACGCGTCGGTCGTCTCCGCGTGCTCCAGCAGGCCCTTGTAGTACCGGTGCCGCGCCATCAGGGCGCCGTCGCCCAGCACCATCATCCAGCGCTTCGCCCGCGTCAGCGCCACGTTCATCCGCCGCACGTCCCGCAGGAACCCGATCTCCCCCTCGTCGTTGCTGCGCACCAGATCGACCACGATCACCAGCTTCTCCCTCCCCTGGAAGCCGTCCACCGAGCTCACCTCCAGGCCCGCGTCGACGAGCTCGCTCAGCCGGTCCCTGATCTCCCGCACCTGCGCCTGGTACGGCGTGATCACCCCGATGTCTGCGGCCCCCACCCCCCGCGACACCAGCCGCCGCACCTCCGCGGCCACCCGCTCGGCGTTGCCCGGGTTGCGCGTGCTCGGGTCGTCCCCCGTGCGCTCCTCCTCCCAGCCCCGCCCCACGGTGTCCAGCAGCACGAAGGGCCCCGCCCGCGACGGGTCCTCCCGCACGCCCTCGACCTCGGTCAGCAGCGCCCGCGCGACCTCCGGCGAGGCCCGCAGCGCGCCCCCGTACGTCGCCGCGTTGGGAAACGCCATCAGCGCCTCGTGCATCCGGTGCTGCACCCGCAGCAGCGTCACCAGCTCCCCCGCGAAGGGGCCCGCCGCGAGCCGCTCGAAGAAGGTCTCGCTCAGCCCCAGGCGCTCGGCCTCCTCGCCGATCACCGTCGGCGGCAGCTGGTGCGGATCGCCCGCCAGCACCGCCGCGGGCGCCTGCTGCAGCGCCACCAGCGCGATCGGGTCGGGCGCCTGCGTGGCCTCGTCGAGCACCACCCGGTCGAAGCGCTGCCCGGCGACCTGGCCGGACTCCGAGCCCGCCGCGGTCACGGCGATCACCGCCGCGCCGTCGAGGATGCCCCGCTGCGCGTCGCGCGTCGCCCGCTTGGCGCTCGCGTAGAGCCCGTTCACCTCGGTCATCACCTCGCGCCGCTCGGTCCAGGTGGTGGCCTTGCGCTTCTCCCGCTGCCGAAGTCTCTGCTTCATGCCCTCGGCCTCGCGGATCCACCCCCGCGCCAGCTCCGACGCGTCGCTGCGCTCCAGCATGGCGTCCAGGGTGTGCGACTCCATCTCGGGCGACACCCGGGCGGGGTGCCCGATGCGCACGAGGCGCACGCCCGCCCGCACGAGGCGCTCGGCGAGGTTGTCCACCGCCGTGTGGCTCGCGGCCGTCACCAGCACGCGCTCGCCGCGCGCCACGGCCTGCTGCACCAGCTCCGCCAGGGTGCGGGTCTTCCCCGTGCCGGGGGGCCCGAGCACCAGCGACAGGTCGCGCCCGAGGCCCCGGCGCACGGCCTCGCGCTGGTCGTCCTCCAGGCGCGCGTCGAACCACTCCGTCACCGACTCCGGGCCCTGCTTCGTCGACGGCGCGCTC
The DNA here is from genome assembly GCA_903860995.1 of uncultured delta proteobacterium. Classification (GTDB taxonomy): domain Bacteria; phylum Myxococcota_A; class Polyangia; order Polyangiales; genus SCUS01. Next base: position 2,716 of record CAIOSS010001010.1, read on the forward strand.
ACCCCGAAGAGCACGTTGAGCCGCTGCCAGTCCACGCTCCCCGGCGGCTCCGCGGCGGCCGCCTGGAGGGCGTCTCGACCGCGCGCGAAGGTCACTTCCGGCGCCTCCCGATCGATGCGCCAGCCGGCGTCCCAGAGGTCGTCGCGGGCGTCCGCGGTGACCATCACCCCGACGCGGTCGGGGCTGCGCCGGGTGAGCACCCCGTGCACGGCGCCGGGCTCGTCGGGCGTGACCCGCCAGAGCAGCACCGGGTCGCCCGGGCCCAGCCGCAGGTCGCGGAGGTTGGTGCCGCGCTCGGGGCGAAACCACAGCAGCAGCCGCTCCCCCGGGGCGGGCAGGGCCTCGTCGAGGGTGAGGCCGCGCAGGGCGATGCGGGCCTCGACGCGGTCGGCGAGGGTGGTGTTGGTGCGCTCCTCGGCGTAGCGCGCGCGGGCGGCGTCGCGCTCGGCGGACCATGCGCGGGAGAGGCGGGAGAGCTCGGTCTGGAGGTCGCTCACGACACGAGAGGGTAGCGCCCGCGGTGACCGGACGGGTGTACCGTGGGCGCGACAGGGAGCGTCGAGACCCACCCATGACCTATCGCAAGGTTCGCTCCATCGCCCATCTGGCGCTCGCCTTCGCCGCCCTCGGGTGCGCCGCGGGGGAGACCCTCGTGGTCGGGCCCGACGCGGGCCGCGCGCCCCGCGACACGGGCCCCGCCGTCATGGACGTCCCGGTCCCTACCTTCGACGTGGGCCCGCTCGATCGCCCGGCGGCGGAGGTCACCCCCGAGCCCACGGATGCGGGCCCCGACGCGCCGGAGGTGAGCCGCGCGATGTTCTGCGAGGGCTCGGGGCCGCCCGTGACGGTGGGGCCGCCGGGGGCGATGCGCTGCGCGGGTCGCCTCGCGGAGACGGTGTTCCGCTACTCGCTCTGCAGCTGCAGCAACCTCGGGCTCGCGGGCTTCCTGCGCACCGACTCCTACGACTCGGCGCGCGGGATGATGGGCCGCGAGCGCGGCGGCGCCGTCGGGGTCAACGGCAACTACACCATCGTGGGCTACAGCCAGATCGGCGACACGCTCACCTCGTCGGGCATCGCGCCGCTGCGCCTCGTCGGGGCGCACAACCTCGACGGCGACTTCAACCTCGGCGGCCCGCTGGAGGTCGTCGGCACCCTCGACGTCGCGCGCAACTCCCGCATCCGCAGCAACATCACCGCCCTCGGCCCGATGCGGGTGCGCGGCGACCTGCTGCACCAGAGCGGCGCGCTCGCGCTCGGGATCATCCGGGTCGACGGGCGGCGCTCGAGCGGGGCGGTCACCGTCGACCCGCCGTGCGCCTGCGGGGCGGGCGAGATCTTCGACGTGTCCGCGGCCGTGCGCGACGCCCAGGCCCGCAACGACAACGCCGACGCGGCCTTCGACCCGACGCGCTTCAACGCCGTGCTCGGCCGGCAGGTCACCACCCTACCCTGCGGCCGCTTCTACGCCGACCGCGTGGCGGGCCTCGGCAGCATCGAGCTCCGGGTGGAGGGGCGCACGGCCCTCTTCATCGGCGGCGACTTCGACCTCGGCGGCTTCTTCGACGTGCAGCTCGGCCCCCGCGGCGAGCTCGACGTCTTCATCGCGGGATCGGTGCTCGGCGCCGGGTACCTCCGCATGGGCGGCGCCAGCCGGCCGTCGGGCGTGCGCATCTACATCGGCGGCGACCGCGGGTTCA
>CAIOSS010001011.1 GCA_903860995.1 uncultured delta proteobacterium
ACGCCGCACTACGAGGTGGTGCGCGCCGACGGTCCGGACCACCACCGTACCTGGGAGGTCGAGATGATCGCCGACCCGCACCTGCGGACGCGCGGGGTCGGAACCAGCAAGAAGCGCGCGGAGCAGGCGGCCGCCGGCGAGGCCCTCCGCCTTCTCGGGGGCCGGGCCGTGGCACTCGTGACCCGCCCGGTGGGCGACGGCGATCCGTCGAGCTGATGCGCCTCGCCGTGCTGCGCCTCGCCCACGCCGAGGGGATCCCGCTGCCGTCCTACCAGACGGACGCCTCCGCGGGCCTCGACCTGTACGCCGCGGTCCCGTCGGACGCCCCGCTCACCCTGGCGCCCGGGTCCCGCGCGGCAGTCCCGACCGGCCTCGTGATCGGGATCCCCGTCGGTCACGAGGGGCAGGTGCGCGCGCGCTCGGGTCGGGCGCTCCGGGAGGGCCTGGCGGTGCTCAACGCGCCGGGCACCATCGACGCGGATTTCCGCGGTGAGCTCCGGGTCCTGCTGGTCAACCTCGGGTCCGCGCCCATCGTGATCGCGCGCGCCGAGCGCATCGCACAGCTGGTCATCGCGCCCGTGGCGCGGGTGGCCGTCGAGGAGGTCGTCGCCCTCGATCCGACCGACCGCGGCGACGGCGGCTTCGGCTCGACGGGGCGTTGACCGCCCGTGATACGGTCCAGGGACGGAAGGTCTTGTGCTGACCCACTGTCCGTACTGCAACGCTCGCCTTGACCCGTCGGCATCCCGGTGCCCGGTATGCAAGGCCTCGCTCGCCAACGCCCGCCCGCTGCCTCCGCCGGGGCCCTCCGCGCGCCCTGGCGCTCCCTCCGCGCGGGTAGCCCCCTCGCGGCTCAACCTCGGCGCGCCGCCCAACACGCGGGTGCCGGGCGGGTCTCCGCAGCCCACAGCCCCAAACACGAGGCCTCCGCCTGCTCGCCCCTCGTCTGCGGCGCCGCCCCCGCCGCGGCCCTCGCCCGCGTTGCCGAAGCCTCCGCCGAAGCCGTTGTTGGAGGACGACGACGTCGAGACCCTGAGCGCGCTCACCACCCCGCAGCTCCGGCTCTCCGCGGGCGAGTGGCTGCGCGATCGCTTCCAGCTCACCACGCGCCTCGGGGAGGGCCTCTTCGGCACCACCTGGCGCGCCCTCGACACCACCGGCGGCGCCGACGTCGCGGTCAAGGTCATGGGCTCGCTGCTGCTGCTCAACGAGGGCGAGCGGAGGGACTTCCACGGCAAGTGCGAGATGTTCACCCGGCGCACGCTCGCGGGCTGCGTCCTGCCGTCCGACGTGGTGCTGGCGCCGGGCTGCGTGGCGGTCGTGAGCCCGATGGTCGATGGAGTGTCGCTGAGGGCGGTGCTCTCCGCGCGACGCGCGGCGGGCTCGGCGCTGTCCACCGAAGAGGCGCTGCGCGTCGTCCACTCGCTGGTGCTCGCGCTGCAGGCGATGCACACCGCCTCGCCGCACGGGCTGCTGCGGCCCGAGAACGTGATGGTCACGGCGAAGGGCCTGCTCCTGACCGACGGAATCCTCGGGGTGTGCATCCCTCCCGACCGGCTCGTGGAGCGCGTGCGTTCCGCCCAGTCCGGAGCGATGCCCTATCTCGCGCCCGAGGTGCTCGCGGGCCGGCGTCCGACCGCGAGCGCTGACCTCTACGCCCTCGGCGCGATGACCACCGAGGTCATCGGCGGCGCCACCCCCGACCGTGGCCCGGACCTCTCGTCCTTCACCCCGGAGCTTCGCCGCGCGGTCGCCACGCTGCTCGATCGTGAGCCCGGTCGGCGCCCGGCCGGGAGCCGCATGCTCCTCGACGCGCTCTCGGCCATGGCGGGCCTACCGCAGCGGCCCGCCGATCCGCCGCTCCCGCTGCCCGAGCACGTCGCGCTCCGCACCCCGGCCAACCCTCCTGCGCCGGCGCCCGCGACGTCTTCGTCCACGTCCACGTCCTCGTCCCGATTGCCCACGGTCGCGCCGGTCTCCGAGCCGCCGCCCGACGTCGCGCAGGGGCGCCTCGGCAGCGCCACCGCGTCCATCCCGCTGCTGGTCAACCCGCGGCTGCCGGTGCCCATCACCGCCTCCGGCCCGCCGCCGGACCTCGCGGTGCGCTCGGGTCCGCCCGGCGGTCTCACGCTGCCGCCGCTGCGCAACGCGCTCGTCGCGCCGGTGAAGACCCGGCTGCTCCCGCCGCTGCATGCGCAGCGGGCGCCGATGCCCGAGCCCGAGGCCGAGACGGTCATGCGACCGGCGCCGCAGCGGCCCGCGCCGCCCCCGAGCGCGCCGTCCCGCTCGCTGCGGGAGGACGACATGATCGACCCCAAGCTGCTCCGCGCGGCGAAGATGCTCGACGCCGAGCGTCGGGTGCCACGACCCGACACGCTCGAGGAGATCGACCTGCTCGACGACGATTGAAGTGGGAGGGGATTGAGGGGAGCGGGGCGAGGCGGCGATCAGCCGAGGTGGGACTCGAACATCGCGATGAGCTTCGACTCTGGGGCGAGGCCCACCGAGCGCCCCACCTCGCGGCCGCCCTTGAAGAGGATCACCGTCGGAACGCCGCGGATACCGAGGCTGGCGGGCGTCTGCGGCGAGTCATCGATGTCGATCTTGGCGACCTTGAGTCGACCGGAGTAGCCGTTGGCGATCTTGTCGACGATGGGTGACAGGGCCTTGCAGGGGCCGCACCACGTCGCAGTGAAATCGAGGAGCACGGGCACATCGGACTTCAGCACCTCGGCGTCGAAGGTCTGATCGGTGACGGTCTTCACAAGCTCTGATGCCAGGGTGTGTTCCTTCGTCGACGCGCCGGGCGCGTCACGGGGGTTACGGTTCGCCCACG
>CAIOSS010001012.1 GCA_903860995.1 uncultured delta proteobacterium
CGCGGGGGTCCGCGGCGCGTGGATCGGCCCGAGCGGCATCGCCTCGTCGGCCGCGCCGGTCGCGGGCCCGTTCCGCGCCCTCCGGTAGCCGCGTCAGCTGGTCACAGTAGCCCCACGTTCGCGATCGGCGCTCGTGCTTGCGTGTGATCCGACCGGGGCGGTACCTATGCGGTGTGGCGCCGCTTCGGCGTCGGCGAACACTTCTCTTCGTGAGGCTTGCGATGAAGCGCAGCATCGGACAACTCCCCTGGCTGGCGGCGGTGCTCGCAGCGAGCTGTGCGCCCGGTCAGGACGGCACCACGGTGGTCAACCCCGACGCAGGGGTGCGCCGCGACGCGGGGCCCGTGCGCGATACCGGCGTGGCCCCCAACCGCGACGCGGGCCCGGCGGGCACCTGCGTCGACACCGACCGTGACGGCTTGTCCGACACGGTCGAGGGCGCGCCGATGCTCGACACCGACGGCGACGGGATGCCCGACTTCCGCGACAACGACTCGGACAACGACGGGTACACCGACGCCGACGAGGCGCGGCGGGCGTACCCCCGCTACGAGAGCATGCCCCGCGCGCTCACCTGCGGCAGCGCGGGCGACAACTGCGACGGCACCGACTCCGTGCCCAACCAGCGCGACGCCGACTCCGACGACGACGGGCTCACCGACCGCGAGGAGTTCATGCTCGGCACCAACCCGTGCAGCGCTGACACCGACGGCGACGGGGCCACCGACCTCATCGAGAGCGCCGCGATGTCCGACGGCCGCAGCGGCGACTCGCGGCCGCCCGCCAACTCGCTCTACGTGGTGCTGCCGTACTACCCGCCGCCCATGGAGGGGATGCACGAGTTCCGGGAGTTCATGTTCTCGACGCGCATCCGCCTCGCGGACGTGTTCTTCCTCGTCGACAACTCGGCGTCGATGGAGCCGGTGATCGCGACGCTGCGCACCAACCTCAGCACCATCGTCGCGGGCGTGCAGATGGCCATCCCCGACGTGCGCGTGGGCGTCGGGTCCTTCGACAGCATGCCCTTCGCGCCGAGCGGCCTGCCCGGCAGCCCCGGCGACTACACCCTCTGGATCCGCCAGGCGATGAGCCCCGACGTGGCGGCCTCGCAGCGCGCGTTCAACGGCATGCGCACCATCGACGCCGACACCGGCGGGCGCTTCTTCGGCGGCGACAACCCCGAAGACCAGACCGAGGCGATCTTCGAGGTCGTCGCGGGCGGCGGGTCGCGCGGCCACGAGGGCGACGCGGCGGCGCTGCGGTCGGTGCGCAACGCGCTCGACCCGGCGGGCAACGGCTGGGTGCCGCGGGTCGACCCGGCGCGCGACTGCGGCTCGACCGCCGACAACCCCCGCTATGGCTGGGGCTGCTTCGCCGAGGGGCGCGTGCCCATCGTGGTGCTCGCCTCCGACGCGCCCTGGTACGACGGGTGTTTCGCCGACGACGCGCGGCGCTATCGCTCCACGCAGGGGCACAACTGCGAGGAGGTGGTCACCGCCCTCAACGCCCGCGGCGGCTTCTTCGTCGGCATCGACGTCGGCACCGGCGTCGGCGGGTTCACCTACGTCAACTCGCAGGTGCTGGCGGCCCGCACCCGCACCACCGTGGGCGACGGCGCCGGCATGCCCGTGGTCTTCGGGCCGGGGCGCGCGGTCGGGGCGGTCGCCTCGCAGGTGGTCGACGCCGTCACGCGGCTCGCGGGCAGCTCGCGGCAGGACATCACCACGCGCACCGAGGGCGACCCCGCCGCGGTGGGCATCCCGATGGGCCGCACGACGGCGGACTTCATCCGCGCGGTGGTGCCTTTGCGCGGCGAGCCCGCCATGCCCGTGGGCTACGAGCGCCAGGACATGACCACGTTCTTCAACGTGCTCCCCACTACGCAGGTGATCTTCCGCGCGGACTTCTACAACGACTTCGTGGAGGGCGGCGCCACGGCGAAGCTCTTCCGCGCGACCATCAACGTGCTTGGCCGCGGCGGCACGGTGGTCGACACCCGGCCGGTGTTCATCGTGGTGCCGGCGCGCGGCAGCGGCATCGGCGCGCCGGGCTGATCAGCGGTCCCGCGCGCACCGCGGCTCGCGGGGCGCGACGCGGGCGTACACGGCCAGCACCCCGCGGGTCTCGGCGACGACGCGGTACCCGCAGCGGTCGAGCAGGGCGCGAAACCCCGCGGGGCCAAGGTGCTCGATCTCGCGGTCATCGGTCACGACCGAGGGCACCCCCGCGATGATGGCGTCGCGCACGTCGTCGGCGGTGGCGATGTGCAGGCGGTCGCGCAGGGCGACGTCGCCGGGGGGCACCGGGGCCTGGCGGGCGAAGTGGTTCTCGGTGCCGGGGAGCAGGCGGTCGGCGAGGCCCAGGGCGGACCCGGGCCAGAGCGCGAGCACCGGGCCGGGGTGGAGGGCGGCGACGCGGCGCACCTGGGCGGCGGCGTGGTCGAGGCGGCGCGGGCGGTACGCGCGGAGGTGGAAGTCGCCGTAGACCCCCTCGTGCCAGCGGCGATGAAAGCTGGGGTAGCCCACGACGAGGTGGAGCCCGAGGAGGCAGGCGGGGAGCGCGAGGCGTGGGAGCAGCGGTCCGCGGAGGGCTTGGTCGAGGTGGCCGAGGCCGAGGCCGGCGAGCAGCGCGAGCAGCGGCACGGCGGGGGTGAAGTAGTGCTCGATGACGGGGAAGGGGACGAGCGCGGCGAGCACGACGGCGGCGGCGGCGAGGAGCGGGGCGACGGTCTGGCGGGCGGGGCGCGCGAAGGCGGCGAAGCCCGCGAGGAGGGCGAGCGCGAGGCCCTCCGGGGCGAAGGCCGAGAGGTGGTTCATCGAGACGAGGCCGTAGAGGCCGTGGATGTACGTCGCGCGCTGGGCCCACCAGGGCACCTGGTCGACGGGCCACACGACGTTGACGCGGTTGGCGTGGAACGCGAGGTTGCCGAAGAGGAAGCCCTGCGGCGCCATGCGGTAGAGCAGCGCCAGCGGGACGAGCGCCGCGAGCGCGCCGACGGTGGCGGCCGCACCGCGTTGCGCGCGCTCCCACCAGCCCCGGCCGGCGGCCACGATGAGCAGGGCGAGGGGGACGGTCCAGTACGCGGTGGTGAGCTGGCGGTGGTCCGGCGCCCAGAGCGTGACCCGCAGGAGGGCGGCGACCGCCACCGCGCGGACGAAGGCGAAGCGGGCGCCCCGCAGCCAGATGGCGCCGACGATGGCGCCGACCACCGGGAGCAGCAGGAGGCGGAGGCCGCCGACCAGGCCCGCGAGCGCCCCGGCGAGGGCGGCGCGCGCGAGCGACGGGCGCCGGGGAGAGGTCGCGAGGAGGGTGGCGCCGACGAGGCAGAGGCCCGCGGGAGCGTACGGACGGATGCTCGGAAACCACTGCCAGGTGAGCTCGTTGAGGGTGAAGAGCCCGGCGGCGGTGACCGCGGCGAGGGGGGAGCCGGTGTCGCGCTTCACGCCGTGGGCGACGAGCCCGGCGGTGGCGGCGCCGAGGAGGGCGAAGAGCGCGCGCTCGGCGACGAAGCGCGACGCGACGGCGGCGAAGGGCGCGAGGAGGAAGGGGAGGTACGGGGCCTGCGGGTAGAAGTAGTCGCGGTAGGGGAGGCGGCCTCGGGCGACGAGCTCGGCGGCGACGGCGTAGAAGCCCTCGTCGACGTCCGCGGGGGTCTGTCGGCCGACGAGCACGAGCACGACGCCCGCGGCGACCGCGGTGAGGAGCGCGAGCCGGTGGGTCAGCGCGAAGCGGCGCACGGGGGCCTCGGCCGTGTTCAGCTGTGGACGCGGTTGCGCCCGGCGCGCTTCGCCGTGAACAGCAGCGCGTCGGCGCGGCGGTAGATCTCCATCGGGTCCTGGTCTTCGGCGGTGCGGGTGGCGACGCCGAGGGAGACCGTGAGGGGCATCAACGCGCCCTCGAACTCGAAGCGGTGGCGGGCGGTGAGCTGCCGGAGCTTCTCCGCGGCGATCTTCGCGCCCACGCCGTCGATCTCTGGGAGCAGCACGGCGAACTCCTCGCCGCCCATGCGCCCGGCGACGTCGTCGCGGCGGAGGTTGACCTTGAGCAGCGTGGCGAACTGCCGGAGCGCGGCGTCGCCCGCGAGGTGGCCGTGCACGTCGTTGACCTTCTTGAAGTGGTCGATGTCGATGACCAGCAGCGAGAGGGGGCGGTTGTAGCGGGTCGAGCGCGAGAACTCCCGCTGCATGGCGTCCTCGAAGGCGCGGCGGTTGGGGAGGTTGGTGAGGCCGTCGGTGGTGACGAGCCGATAGATCTCCTCATGGTAGGCCGACTCGATGTGTCCGCTCACCAGGAACTTCAGGATGTTGCGGCCGATCTGGACGTGGTCGCCGTGGTTGAGCACGGCGCACTCGACCCCGCGGTCGTTGACGTGGGTGCCGTTGGTGCTGCGGAGGTCGCTGATGCTCCAGGCCTCGGGCACGCCGTTGGCGCCGATGGTGGGGTCGATGCGGCAGTGGTTGCGGGAGACGCTCTCCTCCTCGAACTGGAGGTCGCTCTCGGTCGACCGGCCGATGGTGAGCGGCCCCGCTCCCAAAGAGATGCGCCGGCCGATGGACTCGCCGTACATCACCACGAGGCACGCCTCGCGGACGGAGGGCTCACGGCTCGGGCGATCCCTCGCGCCGCTGACCTTGAACCTGCTCGTGTCATTCAGGTCCGACACCGCCACGGGAGGGGACTGTAACCGGTAACGGGTCCGCCGACAGAAGTTCTGTGCGGTCGCCACGGGGCGCGTCGCGCGCCCCGCTGTCACGAAGTTGACCCGGGTGCGCCCCTTCGCTAACGGCCCCTCCCACGTATGGTTGATCGAGCACACGCGATGGCGTTGCTGGGGGTGGTCGGGGCGGCGGTGCCGTTCGTCGCGCTGGGGCAAAACGCCGTTGCGCAGCGCGCGCGTGAGCGCGGCGTGACGGTGTCCGCGGCCGATGCTGGCGCGCCCGCGTCGGGGCGACCCCGTGGCGCGCCGGTCGCGATCACATCGGTGGTGGCGGGCCTCGACCCGTCGCGCGCGCGCCCCGAGCGCGGCGGCGACTACGCGGTCGACCTGCCCGGCGGGCGGCGCGCGACCCTCACGCTGGAGCCCGCGTGGCAGCGCGCGACGGCGGCGTTGCTGGAGCGCCACGCGCTGCCCATGGCGAGCGTGGTGGTGCTCGACACGGCGACCGGGCGGGTGCTGATCTGGGCCTCGCGGGGCGCGCCGGGTCGCGACCTCGCGCGCGCGGCCGAGGCGCCGGCGGCCAGCGTTTTCAAGATCGTGACGGCGTCGGCGCTCCTGGGCGAGGGCTTCTCCGAGCGCACGCCGACGTGCTGGTCGGGGGGCTTCCACGCGCTGACGCTGAGCAACCTCGCGAGCGACCCGCGGCGCGACCGGGAGTGCAGCACGCTCCCAGAGGCCTTCGCGCGCTCGATCAACACGGTGTTCGCGCGGCGGGCGCTAGAGCTTTTGAACCCCGGCGCCATCGCGTCGACGGCGCGGCAGTGGGGCTTCGGCGAGGCGGTGCCCTTCGACGCGCCGGTGGCCGCGAGCGAGGTCACGGTGCCCTCCGAGACGCTGGCCTTCGCGCGCACCGCCGCGGGCTTCTGGAACAGCACCCTCTCGCCCCTCCACGGCGCGCTCCTGGCGCAGGGCATCGCGCGGGGCGGGGAGATGACCCGGCCGTGGATCGTGTCGTCGATCCGGGGCCCGCAGGGCGAGACCCTGGCGGTGGGCGGCGAGCACGCGTGGCGTCGCGCGGTGAGCCCCGAGGTGGCGGCGACGCTGGTGCGTGCGATGTCGCGGACCGTCAGCGAGGGCACAGGCTTCCATGGCTTCCATGACGGCGCCGGTCGGGCCTACCTCGAGGGCGTGAACGTCGGTGGCAAGACCGGCACGCTCAACGCCACGGAGCCCTTCCGCGCGTTCACCTGGTTCGTGGGCAACGCCGAGGGGGCCGGTCGCCGGCTCTCCATCGCGGTGATGGTCGC
>CAIOSS010001013.1 GCA_903860995.1 uncultured delta proteobacterium
ATGGAGTCGAGGAGGATGATCACGTCGTGCTTGTGCTCGACGAGGCGCTTGGCCTTCTCGATGACCATCTCGGCGACCTGGACGTGGCGCGTGGCGGGCTCGTCGAAGGTGCTGGAGACGACCTCGCCCTTGACCGAGCGCTGCATGTCCGTGACCTCCTCGGGCCGCTCGTCGATGAGCAGCACGATGAGCTTCGCGTCGGGGTGGTTGGTGCTGATGGCGTTGGCGATGTTCTGCATGAGCACCGTCTTGCCCGCGCGCGGCGGCGAGACGATGAGGCAGCGCTGGCCCTTCCCGATCGGCACCAGGAGGTCGATGATGCGGGTGGAGTTGTTCTTGCGGTCGTGCTCGAGGTTGAAGCGCTGCTGGGGGTAGAGCGGCGTGAGGTTGTCGAACAGGATCTTGTCCCGCGCGGCCTCCGGGGCCTCGAAGTTGATGCGGTCGACCTTGAGCAGGGCGAAGTAGCGCTCGTTGTCGCGCGGCGGGCGCACCGTGCCGACGACCGAGTCGCCGGTGCGGAGGTTGAAGCGGCGGATCTGCGAGGGCGAGACGTAGATGTCGTCGGGGCCGGGGAGGTAGTTGTAGTCCTGCGCGCGCAGGAAGCCGAACCCGTCGGGCAGGCACTCGAGCACGCCCTCGGCGGTCACCTCGCCCTTGCGCGCGGAGTGCGCCTGGAGCAGCGAGAAGATGAGCTCCTGCTTGCGCAGGCCGGGGGCGTTCTCGATCGCGAGCTCCTTCGCCATGGCGAGAAGTTCGGGCATCGGCTGCTGCTTCAGTTCGCGGAGGTTGATTGCGTCCATCGTCTCTCTTTCACTACGGCCCGCCCGGCGCATCGCCGGCGGACCCTGTCGGGGGAATTGGTCAGCCGCGCCGCGAAGAACCGCCGCGTGACCGACGTGTGTTGGCCCACGCTCGGGCGTCATCGGGAGGGGAGTGGAGCCCTGCGTCGTCGGGTCGAAGCATCTCTGGCGCTGTCTCGTGGAAGGGAGTGAAGGGGAGGAGGGGAGAGACGGCGAGAGAACCGCATGGTGCGGGTGCGTCGGCGAGGAGCGGGTCGATCGACCCGACCACGCCCTGTGACCGTGTGACTGCGAGGGAGGCCGAGTACTACCGCGATGGACGCGCCGAACGGCCGCGGAACCTACGAGCGACCCCGCGGGGGTGTCAAGCGCGTCGCCGCGTAGCGCTGGAACACTTCCCCGACTCGACGTAGCGTCCGGCGCACGATGAAGAAGACCCGATGGTGGGCGCTGCTGGTCCTCGTCCTGGCAGCAATCTGGATGTCTCCGCTGGCCGCGCTCGCGCAGCACACGGGCGGCAGCTTCGGCGGCTCGCGTTGGGGCTCCGGCAGCTCCGGCTCTCGGCCCTCGTCGTCGGGCTCGTCGTGGTCCCGCCCGTCGTCCCGCCCCTCCACCACCTACGGCGGCACCTCCTACGGGGGCGGCTCCTACGGCGGCACCTCCTACGGCTCTCGCACCGGCGGCGGCGGCGGCGGCCTCGGCGGCCTGTGCTTCATCGCGTTCTTCGTGCTCATCCTCGTCGTGGTGGTGGTCAACGCGCAGAAGAAGAACGGCGGCGGCCGCGCCATGGCGCCGTACTACCCCCCGGCGGGCGGCCCGATGCCCATGCCCCCGATGGGCATGGAGACCTTCGCCGTCGGCGTGCTGGCCATCGCCTTCGACTCCCGGGCGCGGGCGCAGATCCAGGACGGCATCGCGCAGATCGCCGAGCGCAGCAACATGGGCGGCAACGGCCTGCCCAACGCCGCCCGCGAGACCGCGCAGCTGCTCTCGCAGTACCTCGACGCGGCGTACATGACCCAGCACGCGCTGAGCGAGGGCATCAACATGCAGACCGCGCAGCAGTACTTCGAGGCCGCGGTGGGCGACGCGCGCAACCGCTTCATCGTCGAGACGATGCGCAACGACGCGGGCGGCGTGCGCAAGGTGGAGGGGCCGAGGTCCACCGCGCGGGCCGAGGAGGGCGGCGGCTTCGTCGTCGTCACCATCGTGGTGGGGCGCCGCGGCGGGTTCTTCGGGTTCCAAGCCCCGACGAGCCGGCCGGCGCTCGCGGCCGACCTCAACACCATCCTCCAGGGCGACGCCAACCTCAACGCCATGGAGGTCATCTGGCAGCCCAGCGACAAGAACGACGTCATGTCGTCCGCCGAGATGGCCCAGGTCTTCAAGGAACTGCGGCCCATCGACCCCGACCAGCGCGTCC
>CAIOSS010001014.1 GCA_903860995.1 uncultured delta proteobacterium
AGATCAAGGGCGACAAGGTCTACCTGGCCTGAGTCGGGCGGAGTGCTGCAACGGAGAGGCTGAGACGATGTTTCCTGCGTCGAGCAAGGGTGGCGGTCAGTGCATGGCCTTCCCGGATGTGTGCAAGACCCCGGCGCCGCCGGCGCCCTTCGTGCCCATCCCGTACCCCAATATCTCGATGGTGATGCAGGCCTCGGGCACGGCCAGCAAGGTGAAGATCTGCGGCAAGGACGCGGTCACCAAGTCGAGCGACGTGGGCCGCTCGCAGGGCGACGAGGCCGGCACCCTCTTCGGCATGATGAGCCAGGTCAACATGAACAAGACCACCTACCGGATGGGCGCGTCGAACGTGAAGGCCCAGGGGGCCGACCTCGAGACGGTGCTCAAGCCCACCGCGCAGAACGGCATGAGCGCCAACGCCCCGGCGGGCGCCCAGATCGCGCCGAGCCAGACCACCGTCATCGTGGTGGGTTGAAGCCTCCCGCCGCCGTTAGGGACTGACCGACGTTGCGCATCGTAAAAGAGACTCCGTTCGAGTTCGGCTTCCTCCACTGGCAGGTGAGGCCCCCGGAGGGGGCGCTGATGGTGTTCCTGAAGGGCACCTTCGCCCTGGTGCATGACGGGGTGTGCACCGTCGCCGCCGAGCAGGCGCTCATCACCGGGCCCCTCCACTGGGACGACGACCCCAACCAGTCGCTGCGCCTCGACAGCGACTTCGCCGTCTTGAAGCCCCGCGCCGAGTGCCACTTCGTGGGCCACGCGCACGCCCCCGGGGGCGTGCCCGCGGGCAGCCTCCTCGCGGGCTTCCGCGTCGGCGCCGTGGCGCGCAACCTCGCCGTGTTCGGCGACCGCACCTTCGACGCCTACGGCGCTGTCACCGCCCCGACGCCCTTCCGCCGGATGCCCATCCGCTGGGAGCGCGCCTTCGGCGGGCCCGGCTACGCGCGCAACCCCCTCGGGTCCGGCCTCGCGCCGGTCGACACCGAGCAGGGCCGCCGGGTGGTGCTGCCCAACCTCGAAGACAGCGCCGAGCTCATCGCCGGGGCCAGCGACCGACCCCGCCCGGCGTGCTTCGCGCCGGTGCCGCCGTCGTGGGTCGAGCGCACCCGCAAATCCGGCACCTACGGCCAGCGCTGGCTGAAGACCCGCTGGCCCTGGCTGCCCGAGGATTTCGACTACGGCTATTACCTGAGCGCGCCGTCGGCGCAGCAAATCGACGGGTACTGGCGTGGCGACGAGGCCGTGGGGCTGCAGCACCTCGCGGCGTCGCAGTCGATCGTGCGCTCGCGGCTGCCGGGGCTGCGCGGGCGCTGCTTCGCGGAGCTGCGCCGGGGCGCCGGGGTGGAGTTCGTGGAGGTTCCGCTGCGGCTCGACACGGTCACCCTCGACGGCGACCGGGAGGAGTGCCAGTGCCTCTGGCGGGGGCTGCTCGAGGGCGTCACCGAGAAGATGTCCGAGATCGAGACGCTCTTCTTCCTGCATGAATCCATCGAGGTCGGTTATCCGCTGAGCCATTACCAACAATGGTTGGAGCGCAAGAAGGCCGAAGGGGCCGCCGAGGAGGCCGAGCTCGAGGCCGAGGCGCCCCCCGCGGACGACCCCCCGGAGGCCCCAGTGATGCCGGCCCCTACGCCCGCGATGATGTACGCCAGCCTCGCCAAATCGCTGCAGGAAGCGGGGCCCGCGCCGGGCGCCGACCCGGCGTCGCACGCCGCGATCGTGGCGCAGGTCGGTGCGATGGCCACGGAGCCCCCGGCCCCGCCGCCGCCGAAGCCCTCCGAGGTGCGGGCGGGGATGGCGGCCGGGGGGCTGGAGATCCCGGATGACCTGCGCGCGCTGCCCGACGAGGAGCCCGAGGAGCCGGTCGAGGGCGAGACCGAGGAGGGCCCGGGGCTCACGCGCGCGGACATCCTGCACCACCGCGCCTACGACATCCCGCTGGCGGGCGAAGACCTCACGGGCATCGACCTCTCCGAGCTCGACCTGACGGGGCAGGACTTCACCGGCGCGATCCTGACCCGGGCCGACCTCCGGGGCTGCGTGCTGCGCGAGGCGGTCTTCGCCGAGGCCGTGCTCGACCACGCCGACCTCACCGAGGCCGACCTCGTCGGCGCGTCCTTCGTGGGGGCCGACCTCACCGGCGTCGACGGCACGCGGGTCAACGCCGAGGGCGCGGATTTCACCGACGCCACCGCCGAGGGCTCGACCTGGACGGGTTCGCGCTTCTTCAAGGCTACGCTCAAGGGCGCGGAGTTCGTCGGTTGCACCCTCAAGGCCTGCGATTTTCGCGAGAGCCTCTGCGACGGGGCCGACTTCACCCGGTCGCGTGGCGAGCAGGCGCACTTCGAGCTGGCCTCGCTGGTGTCCGCCACCTTCGAGGCGGCGGCCTTCCCCGGGGCGGTCTTCGATGACGCCACGCTGACCAACCTCCGCGCCGACGGCGGGGCCGATTTCGCCTGGGCCTCGCTGCGGCGGGTGAAGGCCGTCGAGGCCCACTTCGAGGGGGCCGACCTGCGCGGCGCGCAGCTTGGCGAGGCCGTGCTCGACCGGGCGGAGTTCGCCCGCGCGGTGCTTGAGCGGGCCACCTTCACGGCGGCGTCGCTGAAGGGCGCGCGCTTCCACGAGGCCAACCTCACCGGCGCGGTGCTGCTGCGGGTCGACGCGATGGAGGCCAACTTCGAGGCCGCCCTCCTGGTCGAGGCCGACCTGCGCGGGGCCAACCTCACCGGCGCCCAACTCTGGCGCGCGCGCACCGACCGGGCGCAGCTCGAGCTCGCGCTGCTGCACCGCACCCTGCTCGATCCGGAGAACCAGGCGTGAGCGGCCCCGCCGCCGGCGCCCTCGCGCTGGCGCTGGAGCAGTGCCGCGCCCACCGCGCCGCGCTCGCCCGGCAGCTCCCGCTGCCCCCGGACAGCCTCCACCGCGTGCTGCGCTGCCCCCGCTGCGGGGCCTTCAACTTCGACGCCCGGGTCTACGAGGGCTCCCTCCAGCTCGGCGACGGCGGCGCCCGGCCCTGCCGCGACCTCGCCGAGCTCCTCGCCGTCCTCGCGGTGCAGCACCAGGGGATGCTCCGCGGCGAGCGGCCCGACCCGTGCCCCTGCGGCACCCCGGCGGTGGCGCTGTCCCTGCGGGCCGCGCGCTTCTTCCACGCCATGCCCGGCAGCGGCGCCGAACTCCTCGTCGAGTTGCACTACGAGGACGAGCTCCCCGCCGGCGTGCGCCTGGGGCGGGCCCCGCTCGACGGCCCGGCGGCCTTCTTCGACGAGCCCTCGGACGGGGCCGTGGCGGCGGCCTTCGGGGTCCCGCTGACGCTGGCCGGGGCGTGGGGCGCCGTCATCGCCGCCGAGGAGGGCGCCCTCGCGACGGTCGAGGAGGGCCTCGCGCTCGTGGCCTTCCCCGCGGGGGCGGAGGCCTTCCGCGCGAGCTTCGACGAGGCCCTGGCGGCGGAGCCCGAGCTGCGCGCCTACGGACTCACCGCGAGGGTGGCCGCCGACCCGGGGTGGGCCTGGATCCGTACGGCGCCGGAGCTCGCCGCGCGCCCCGACACGGTGATGCTGATGCTGGTGCGCCACGACGTGCTGGCCGCGCGGCTGGCGGTGCTGGCGGCCGGGCGCGGCGTGGGGGCGCGGCGGGACGGGGACACGGTCTGGCTCGAGGACGCGCCGGTGCGCTGGCCGGTCGAGCTCGCGACGGTGTCCGAGGAGGGGCTGCGCCGGGGGTTCACGCTGTCGGCCATGGCCGCCGCGGCGGTGGCGCAGGCGCTCGACCGTCTTGAGACACTGAAGACCTTCCTGGGCGCGGTGGAGAAGCTACGGCCGGGGGTGAGCCTCGCGGTCGACGGGATGATCCTCACGCCGGTGTGGGCGGGCGTCACCGGGCGCCCGCTGGACCTCCGCGTGGCGCCCTTCGGGGCGATCCCCGACCCCGAGACGCTCGACCGCGACCTGCGCTTCCACCTCGACGAGGGCGTCGCCTGGGCCGACCCCTGGCGCGTCTGCCCCTGCGGCGCGGCGCGCGTCGTCACCTTCCACCGCTGGTCGCGGCGCGAGCTCGCCGAGGCCGGCCTGCGCCCCGGGGACCTCCTCCCGGTCGACCCCGCGGACGTCGGGGGCGACACCGTGCGCCTCTTTGGCGTCGGCTGCGAGCGCCACGTGGAGTACGCCCTCGCGCCGCTGCTCCCGCGGCTCCCCGGGGGCCGCGCCGCCCTCGTCGCGCAGGCCGAGCTCGACCTCGAGGGGGTCGTCTTCACGGGGCAGATCGCGCGGCACCACGACGCCGCCGGGCGCGCGGTGGCGCTGGTCGAGGCGCCGTCCGTCGTCGACGCCACGGCGCACCCGCGGCTGCTCGCCGCCGTGGCCCGCGCAGCTCTCGGGGTGGCCGGCGCCGCGCACGTGACCACCCTCTCGCG
>CAIOSS010001015.1 GCA_903860995.1 uncultured delta proteobacterium
GATCTGGGTGGAGTCCCTCTTCGTCGACGAGGGCTTCGGCGCGCTCGACGAGGACACCGTCGAGCTCGCCATCGAGCTGCTGGAGCGCCTACCGCAGCACGCCCGCATGGTCGGCGTGGTCTCCCACGTGCCTGAGCTCCGCAAGCGCATCCCCGCCCGGTTGGAGGTGCTGCGCGGCGACCAGGGGTCGTACACCCGCTGCTCGCTGCGTCATCGCGGCGTCGACCGTTGACGGATCGCCCGCCGTCAAGCAGACCGCTGGGCATGCGGCGAAGCGCGATCCTGGGCGTCGGTCACTATGTCCCCTCCAAGGTCGTCACCAACGACGACCTCGCGAAGCTCTTCAACACCAGCGACGAGTGGATCGTCCAGCGGTCGGGCATCCGCGAGCGCCGGTACATCGAGGGCGACGGGGTGTTCGCGAGCGACCTCGCGGTGCCCGCTTGCAAGATGGCCTGCGAGAAGGCCGGCGTGGCCCTCTCGGAGATCGACGCGATCATCTTCGCGACCCTATCGCCCGACGCGTTCTTCCCGGGCACCGGGTGCTTCCTCCAGGCGAAGCTCGGGCTCCCGGGCATCCCCGCCCTCGACATCCGCAACCAGTGCTCGGGCTTCCTCTACGGGCTCTCCATCGCGGACGCCTGGATCCGCGCGGGCGTCTACCGCCGGGTGCTCCTGGTCGGCGCGGAGGTGCACTCCACCGGGCTCGACTTCTCCGACGCGGGCCGCGACGTCACGGTGCTCTTCGGCGACGGCGCCGGCGCGGTGGTGCTTGGCCCCACCGAGGAGGAGGGGCGCGGACTCCTGAGCCTCACGCTCGGCGCCGACGGCCGCGGGGCCACCGACCTCTGGATCGAGGCCCCCTCCTCCGGTCGCTCGCCCGAGCGCATCACCAAGGAGATGCTCGACGAGCGGCGGCAGTACACGCGCATGAACGGCAAGCAGGTGTTCCGCTGGGCGACGGAGAAGATGCCCGAGGCCTCGCGGGCGGTGCTCGCCGAGGCGGGCCGCAGCACCGCCGACATCGACCTCTTCGTGCCGCACCAGGCCAACCTGCGCATCAACGAGCTCGTCGCGCGTAAGCTCGAGATCCCCATGGACAAGGTCGTCACGACCATCGACCGCTACGGCAACACCACCGCCGCGTCGATTCCCCTCTCGCTCTCCGAGGCCCTCATCGCGGGCCGCGCCGGGCCCGGCTCCCTGGTGCTCTTCGCGGCCTTCGGCAGCGGCTACACCTGGGGCGCCGGACTGCTCCGGCTCTAACGCCGCGAGGCCGGCTGCACGACGTGCGTCACCCCGAAGCGCCCGAGGGTGCGGCGCACGGCGTAGCGCCCGTCCGGCGGGGCCTTCGAGACGCCGCACAGCTCCGCGGCGTTGAAGGGGCACGCCCGGCACTTTCCCCGCGCCATCGTGCCCTCCGGGGCGCGCGCTCCGGTCCAGTACGAGGTCGCCCACTGGAGGTCGCGCTCGACACGCTGTCGCGAGTGGCGAAACACCCACAGCCCGAAGGCCTCGTCATCGACGCGGCGCACGGTCAGGCCGGAGAGCGGGTCGGGCAGGCCGCTGGGCGGGCGGGCGTCCGTGGCGCTCAGTCCCGCGCGGGCCACCTCGAAGGCCGCCTCGGCGATCTTGCGCGCGAGGGCGTCGCTCACCCTCCGGCCCCGCGGCAGCACGGCGACGCCGTACAGCAGGCGATCGGTCTGGAAGCCCATGGACTCCAGCATCCGGCCGTAGGCCTCGACCTGCACCACGTGCGACGGAAACAGCTCGCGCCGCCCCGAGAACTTGAACTCCAGCACCAGGCGCCCGCGCCGCCCCTCCAGGTGGATCCGGTCGGCCCGACCCACCAGCCGGACGCCATGGATCTCTGCCGTCACGGGCATCTCCACGAGTTCGAGGGGCTCGCCCGCGGTGATCGCCTCGCTGATCTCCTCCTGGGTGATCTCCTCGGCCTCGGCCTCGAAGGCCGCGTGTCCGGCGGCCCCGGCGGCGAGCTCGGCGCTCTCGGTGCGCAGCGTGTGCGTGCGCGCCAGGTGCACCTGCATCTCACAATAGAACTGGTTGGCGAGGGTGCTGACCGACACCCGCGGCGGGCCCACCGCGCGGGGTCCCTCGACGAAGCGGCGGATGGCCGGCAGGCGCTCGGCCGTGAACAGGGCGTCGAGCGTGGTCTCGACCCCGAAGCGTCGCAGTGACGCGTAGTAGCGCCCCACGGGCTCGGGGAACACCCCCGCGCCGTGCAGGGCCTCCCACACGGCCCGGGGTGATCCGAGCGCGGCCACGATCGCGTAGAAGCGCGGCGCGAGGGAGGCCCGCGCATGCGCGATTTCCAGGAGATGGGGCAGCTCGAGCAGCGGAGGGTTCATCGGCGGGGCGACCGGTCCCAGTGTATCCCGATCGCCCCACGCAAGCTCTGCGTATCCCTCCGGGGTCAGCGTTCCTACGCGGCCTGCGAATCCGCGGCGCCGCCGGCGTTTCCCTTGCGCGCGTCCTCCTCCGCGATGGCCTTCTTCAGCCAGACCTTCGCGTTCTTCATGCGCCCGACCTCCTCGGTGCGCTTGCAGAGCGAGCGCCACGCGGCCTCGCGGTCAGCCACCGGCAGCGGCGCAAGCTCGGCGCGGTACTTCATCCACACCGCCACGGCCTCCCCCGGCAGTTCGATCTCGCCGATGCGCGTGTAGAAGCCCCCGAGCGCGGGGTGCGCCGTCGCC
>CAIOSS010001016.1 GCA_903860995.1 uncultured delta proteobacterium
GGCGACGGCGTCGGCGGCGTAGGCGTGGCCGTCCGAGCGGGCGCCGCGGCGGGCCACGAAGAGGTCGCCCGGCTCGACGGCGCGCGAGTCGTGGCGCACGTCGGTGACGAACACGCTGTCGTCCCCAGCGACCCACGAGCCCGGGACCTCCAGGGCCAGCGTCCGGAGCGAGGCGCCCCGAGGAAAGGCCCCGGCACTCACCTCGGGATCTCCGCCGACGCCGGCGAGTCCACCACCGGGGGGGTGTATCCCCCCGCGGGCTCGAGCTGCACCCGCACCCGCCGGTCGGCGCCCACGGCAGAGCCCGCGGGCGGGTCCTGCTCGACCACCAGGCCGCTCCCGGTGACCTCGAGCTCGATGCCGAGCGGCTGCGCGCGCCGCACCGCCTCGCGCACCGAGAGCCCCACCAGCGACGGGGACGCGCCCACCACCGGGGCCGCGTTCGCCGCCCTCGGGGCCTGCGGGGCCGCCTCGGCCCGCGCCCTCGCCGCGAGCAGGCGCTCGGGCCGCGGGGGCAGCCGCGCGAGGTCGTCGCGCCCGACGTGGGTCGCGGGGAGCGCGCCCAGGTAGCGCAGCGATTGCTCCATCACCCGGCGAAACACGGGGCCCGCGATGGCCGCGCCGGAGTGCTGCAGCTGCGGCTCGTCGATGATGACCGTGATCGCGAGGCGCGGGCGCTCGGCGGGCGCGAAGCCCACGAAGCTGCTCACCCAGCGGTCGGGGTCGTACCCGCGCGCGTGCAGGTTGGCCTTCTGCGCCGTGCCCGTCTTGCCCGCGACGCGCACGCCGGGGATGGCGGCCTCGACCCCGGTGCCGCCCTCCTCGGTGACGGCGGTGAGCATCTCCGCGAGCAGCCGCGCGGTCTCCGGGCGCATCACCACGCGGCCCTCCCCGGGGGGGTGGTCCTCGACGAGGGCGCCGGTGGCGTCGGTGATGCGGGTGACCAGCAGCGGCGGCATGAGCCGGCCCTGGTTGGCCACCGAGCCGAGCGCCTGCGCCATCTGGATGGCCGTGACGTTGACGCCCTGGCCGAAGGCGACCGTCGCGACCTCGGCGTCCACCCAGCGGGTCTGGCCGAAGCGCGCGCGGGCCTCGCCGGGGAGGGGGATCTCCGTGCGCTCGCCGAAGCCGTAGCGCCGCAGCACGCGCTCCAGGCCGTCGGCGCCGAGGGCCGCGCCGATCTGCGCCGCGCCGATGTTGCTCGAGCGCGCGAGCACCTGCATGGGCGTGAGCCAGGTGTCGGGGTGCGTGTCATGGATGGTCACCCGCCCGATGGAGTACGACCCGCCGTAACAATTGATCTGCTGGCCGGGGTCGACCACGCCGTTGTCGAGCGCGCCGCCGACGGTGAAGATCTTCATCGTCGACCCGGGCTCGAAGCGCTCGGTGATGGCGCGGTTGCGCCGCGGCTCCAGGTCCGCGCCGACGAACTCGTTGGGGTTGTAGGTGGGGTAGTTGGCGAGCGCGAGCACCTCGCCGGTCCGCGGGTCGGTCACGATCACCGAGCCGCCGCGGGCCTCCACCGCCTGGCACTGGAGGGCCAGCTCGCGCGCCGCGATCATCTGGATGGTCGAGTCGATGCTGAGGGTGACGTCCTCGCCGGCCATCCCCTCGCCGGGGCGCAGCCCCTCGGCGAACACCAGCGTCCCGCGCGCGTCGCGCACGCCCTGGACCTCCACGTTGCGCCCGCGGAGGTGCTCGTCGAGCGATCGCTCGAGGCCGTCGAGGGCGTCGCCGAAGCTCCCCACCTGCCCGGTGATGTGCGCCGCGTCCTCGCGCGCCGGGTACCACCGCCGGCTCTCCTCCTCGAAGGACACGCCCTCGATGCGCCCGAGGCGCAGCTCGGACTTCACCTGCGCGAGCAGCGCGCGCACGGCCGCGACCTCCGGGTCCGTGAGGTGGTGCTTGAGCACCACGGAGCCCATGAGCTCCGGGGCGCCCGGGTGCGCGGGGCTCACGGGGCGGGTCTGCTGGAGGCGGCGGCGCACGTCCTCGGCGCTCATGCCCACGAGCGGCGCGAGGCGGATGGCGAGCGATCCCACGTCGACGCGGCGGCGCGAGCGCCCCTGCTCGCGGGCGAGCTGCCGGGGGCTGACCACCAGGGCCTGCGAGGGGACGCTCACCGCGAGGGGCCGGTGGTGCCGGTCGAAGATGGTCCCGCGGCGCGGCGCGAGGCGCAGCGTGGGCGAGTACTGCCGGGCGCAGTCGGCCTCCAGCGCGTCGTGGCGGTCGACCTGCAGCCCCCACGCGGCGGTCACGAGGCGGCTCGCCCCGAGGGCCATGAGGGTCACCAGCATCCCGATGCGCAGGCGCATCCAGCGCGCGCGGCGCGGCTCGAGGTTCTTCATCGCGGCCTCCCGCTGGCGCGGCCGGGGCGCAGCGAGCCGCCCACGATCAGGGTCGTCACCTGGTCGGGCTCGATCATCCCGCGCTCCGCCCGGCCGACCGCCATCAGCAGCCCGGGCGCCCGCTGCGCCCCGAGCTCGAGGCGGTACTGGTTGATCTGGCTCCGCAGCCGCGCCGACTCCGCGCGGGCGCGCTCGGCCTCGTAGCCGAGGGCGACGTTCTGGTTGCGCAGCGCGAGGTGCACCACGAAGGCCGACCCCGCCGACAGGATCACCATCCCATACAAGACCACGAAGCGGATCGTGCTCACGGCTCCCCCTCCCCCGCGCGCCGCACGGCCACGCGCATCTTGGCGCTGCGCGACCGCGGGTTGCGCTCGCCCTCCGCCTCGTCGGGCTCGACGGGCTTCTTGGTCACCACCTGCCACGCGGGCTCGTCGCGGAGCGTGTGCTTCACGATGCGGTCCTCCAGCGAGTGGAACGAGATCACCACCGCGCGCCCGCCCTCGTTCACCAGCGCGGGCAGCGCCGCCAGGAGGCGCTCCAGCTCGCCGAGCTCGTCGTTTACCGCGATGCGTAACGCCTGGAAGGTGCGCGTCGCGGTGTCGGGCTTGCCGTAGCGCGGCCACCCGAGCACCCGGTGCACCGCGTCGGCGAGGTGCCTCGTGGTCTCCATGGCGCCCTCGTCGATGGCGCGCTTGATCGAGCGCGCGATGGGCCGCGACGCCCGCTCCTCGCCGTACTCGTAGATCACGTCCGCGAGGGCGTCGTCCTTCAGGCGCCGCACGAGCTCGTACGCCGTCTCGTCGACGTCGTCGCCCATGCGCATGTCGAGCGGCCCCTCGTGCCGGAAGCTCATCCCCCGCTCCGGGTCGTCGAGTTGCGGTGAGCTCACCCCGAGGTCGGCGATGACCCCGTCGACGGTGCGCCCCGCGAGGGCCTCCGCCGCCCGCGAGAAGGGCAGCTGGTGCAGCTCCACCCGGTCGCCGAACTCCGCCAGCGCCTCGCGCACCGCGGCCAGCGCCGCCGGGTCGCGGTCGAGGGCGATCACCCGCCCGTCGGGCGCCGAGCGCTCCAGGATCCCTCGCGTGTGCCCGCCCCGCCCGAGGGTGCAGTCGAGGTACAGCCCCCCCGCGCGCGGCATCAGCGCATCGCAGGCCACGTCCAGCAGCACGGTCTCGTGGGGTCGGTCGCTCATCCGGGGAGGAGACTCACCGCATACCCCGAGCGCCCCGGTCAACCTTTCGACATGTTGCCGATCCGTTGCCGGGGGCGCGCGACGCGACCAGAATCCCGGCCAGCCGTGAGCGCC
>CAIOSS010001017.1 GCA_903860995.1 uncultured delta proteobacterium
CCCTGCTCGCGGACGGCCACATGCTGCTCGAGGACTACCCGGGCTCTGGGAAGACCACCCTCGCCAAGGCCCTCGGCGACTGCATCATCGACGACAAGCCCGACGACGACATCTCGACCTTCCGGCGCATCCAGTTCACGCCCGACCTGCTGCCGAGCGACGTCACCGGCACGACCATCTTCGACCCCAACACCAACAAGTTCTTCTTCCGCGCGGGGCCCATCTTCGCGCACGTGGTGCTGGCCGACGAGATCAACCGCACGTCGCCGAAGGTGCAGTCGGCCATGCTCGAGGCGATGGCCGAGAAGCAGACCACCATCGACAACCGCACCCGCAAGCTCGACGAGCTCTTCTTCGTCATCGCGACGCAGAACCCCCTCGACCTCGCGGGCACCTTCCCACTGCCCTCGGCGCAGCTCGACCGCTTCCTCTTCAAGGTCAAGATGCACCACATCAACCGCGAGGCCGAGCTGGAGGTGCTCGCGAGCTTCAAGGCCCGCCGCGCCGGCGCCGGCAGCGACCTCGCGCGGGTCACCCGCACGGAGATCGTCGACGCGCGCGCCGTGGTCGAGAACCAGATCCACGTCGCCCCGGAGGTGCGCGAGTGCCTCGTCGACATCGCCGGCCGCACCCGCTCCGACCCGCGCATCCTCCAGGGAGCCTCCACCCGCTCGCTGGTGCTGATGATCCCCGCGCTGCAGGCGAGGGCGCTCACCCGCGTGCGCGACTACGTCAGCGCCGAGGACGTCGAGGCCCTCGCGCCGTACATCTTCGGCCACCGCCTCGAGCTCGCGCCCGGCACCGACAACGTCGAGGCCGTGCTGCGCGAGTGCCTCACCGAGCCCCTCGAGCGCCTCGCCCGGAGCACGATGCGGCGATGACTCCCACCCGCGGCCGACCCTTGCGACGGGGGCTCTGGCTGCTGCTGGCCGGCGCGCTGGCGCTGTCCGGCGGCCGCGCGGGCGTGGCCCAGCAGGTGCCCGCTCAGGCCACCCCCCTCGAGCAGGAGGCCCTGCGGCTCTACAACGACAACCGCCTGGTGACGGCGCGCGCGAAGGCCGAGGCCATCCTCCGCGCCGAGCCCGACTCCATCGTCGGCAACTACGTGCTCGGCTGCGCCCTCCGCGAGGCCGAGGGCTCGCTGTCGCGCGCGATGTTCCACCTGGGGCACGCGCGGGAGGTCTACGAGACCCGCTACGGCAGCACGCGGGTGGCGGGCGCGCCGTGGCAGCTGCACCGGGACATCCTCTTCGCGGCGCAGGCGCTCGCGGGCGAGATGGAGGAGTACGAGTACCAGCTCCACGTCCTGGAGTTTCACGACTACCTCTACGACCCCGACCTGCTCGCCGAGCACGCCTGGCCCCTGGTGCACCTCGACCGGCTCACCGAGGCGCGCGACTTCGCGCAGCGGGCCATCCGCACCACCGACCCGTGGCAGCAGTCGCTCGGGCGCAACGCGCTCTGCGCCGTGGAGGGCGCCGCCCGCTCCCGCCAGCCTCAGTACCAGGCCTGCCTCGACGCCTACCAGCACGCCGTGCGACGGGCGCAGGGCAGCACCGACGTGAGCCCCGCCACGGCGCCCCACGTCACCGTGCACGCCTACAACGCAGCCCTCGGGGCGCTCGCCGTGCTGCGCTACGACGAGGCCGAGCGGATGCTCATCGCGGGCACCCACCGCCTGGAGTTCACGACCGCCAACCCGTGGCGGCTGCTGGCGCGGCTCTACCTCGACACCGGGCGCACCGTGCAGGCCGTCGACGCCCTGCGAGACATGCAACGCTGGCGCATCCGCCAGCCCGCCAACCTGCGCGACCAGGACCACGCCGAGACCGACGTCGCCGTCGCCACGGTGCTGCTCGTGGCGGGCGAGGGGAGCGCCGGGCTGCGATTCATCGACCGCGCCATCGACCGCCCCGACCGCCGCGGCCTCGTGGCCAGCGACCAGGAGCAGGCCCTCGGCGCGCACGCCCTCTTGCGCCGCTCGCTGCGGGCCCTCGAGGCCGAGCTCGAGGCCGAGCGGGCGAGCGCCGCGGGCTTCACCGCGCGCGTGGGCGGCAGCGCCGGGAGCCTCGTCACGCGGGCCCGCGCCTGGCCCGACGACGAGCGCGTGACCAACGCCCTCACCGACGAGCTCCGGCTCGACGCGACGCTGCGGATGTACGTGCGCCGCGGCATCGAGCCCGTGCCCACCTGGCTGGTGGGCGACCTCGTGCGGGTGCTCGGCCCTGGCGTGGTGGCCGTGGCGCTGCGCGACGCGCGACGCGAGGAGCGGGCCTTCCCGGCCATCCGTCCGTTGCACGACGCGCTCGAGGCCGAGGTGCGGCTCGCGCAGGGCGACGAGTCGCGGGCGCTGGCGCTGGCCGATCGTGCGCTCACGGCCCTGCCGAGCGCGGAGGTGCTGCTACAGGCGCGGGTGGCCGCGGTGGCCGCGGAGGCGTCGCGCGCGCTGGGTCGCGACGCGGCGGCGTACGGGTACTACGAGCGGGCGATGCAGAAGGACGCCGGCACGCTGCGGCGCCTCGGGCTCGCGCTCCCGGCGCACGTGCGGGCGACGGGCACGGGCGACGCGGTCGCGCGGGCGGGCACGCTCCTCGGGCGCTCGCCGCGGCTGCGCTCGGACGACCGCGGCTTCGAGGTGCTGGTCACCGGCGCCGACGCCGCGCTCAGGGTGTGCCTGCGCTCGCCGCTCGGCACGCAGCTCACCTGCGCGGATTTCGCTCGGGCCCGCGGCGAGGAGGCCAACGCCTTCGCCGAGCGGGCCGTGCTGGGCTTCCACGCGCAGGCCTTCGCGACGCGGGTGGGGCTCTCGACCACCGACGTGCGCTCGCTCGACGGCACCACCACCGCCGACGACGCCGCCGCGCGCGAGCAGATGAACGGCGTGCTCCGGGACATCGCCGCGCCGGGGGCGACCCCGTGAGTCGGCCGCGTCGGCGCGGCCCCGGGTGGGCGCTCCTGGGCGTCGGGTGCGCGCTGGTGCTGCTGCCCTCGCTCGCCCCCGCCACCGTCGAGGAGCAGCGCGCCCGGCTACCCCCGCCCGCGGTCTGCGCCGACCCTCTGGAGGGCGTCTGGGTCTCGCACAAATACGAGTCCCCGTATGACGAGTGGATGATCTTCACCCTCGACGTACGCCGCGACCCCCGGGGCGCCCGGTCGCCCAACCTGCGCAGCGTGGCGGGGCGCATCCCGGTGGTGGGGCGCATCACGGCGCACGCCTGGTTCGGCGCCGGGCCGCAGGGCTCCGAGGCGCCCCCATGCATGCCAGGCATCCACCACTGGGAGGTGGGGATGTCCGCCGAGGGCTTCGCGGACGGCGGCCGCATTGAGTTCTGGGGCACCCGCTGGTCGGTGCAGAACGTCTGGTGCGGCCCGCGCTCGTTTGGCTACAACCTCGATCACTTCACCGGGGTGATCGACCCGTCGATCCAGGAGTTTCAGTCGGTGAACAACGACGGCGGCCGGGCCATCAACGACCCCACGGTGTTTCGTCGCATCCGCTGCTACGAGCCCACGGCGGTGCCCCACCCCGTCGTGGCGCCGCCCTCGTTCCGCCCGCCGTCGCGCTCGGGGTGCTCGCGGTGAGCCCGCGCGTGCGCCGCCGCGTCGCGCTCGTCGGGCTGGTCTCGCTCCTCGGGGCGCTGGTGCTGCTGCCCTCGCTCGCGCCCGCCACGGTCGAGGAGCAGCGGGCCCGGCTCCCGCCCCCCGCCGACCGCGCGCAGTGCGCCAACCCCATCGAGGGCGTGTGGAAGTCGCTGCGGTGGTACCCCGGCAACGAGGCTTGGTACTCCTTCGTGCTGGAGATTCACCAGAACGGCAACCGGCTCACCGGGCAGATCGACGCGTACTCCTGGGACACCGCCCCCAACGTGAGCGAGCCCGGCCCGTGCCTCCCGGGGCTCTCCCATTGGGTCGTGACACAGACCGCGGAGGGCACCGTCGACGGGCTGCGCCTCAACCTCCACGGCACCCGCTGGCAGGTCCGCCAGGTGATGTGCGGCCCCCGACCCTTCGGGTACAACCTCGACAACTTCAGCGGCGTCATCGACACGGCGCTCCAGGAGTTCCAGTCGGTCAACAACGACGGCGGCGCGCAGGTCGACGAGCCCACGGTCTTCCGTCGCATCCGCTGTTTCGAGCCCCCGCAACAGCCCCACCCCATCGTGCGGCCGCCCTCGTTCCACCCCCCGCGCCGGCGTTGGGGCTGCGACCGCTAGCCTCGCCCCCGCCCGCGGCCCTATACCTCGCGCCGTGAGCGCC
>CAIOSS010001018.1 GCA_903860995.1 uncultured delta proteobacterium
GAGGCGGAGGAGGCGCGGCGCCGGCGCTCGGCCGCCCGCGGGAGCTTCACCGACGGCTGGCAGGACACCCGCGCGGCCATCGAGAACTTCGTGCCCCACGTGCGCGTCGGCAACCAGACGGCGCTGCGCACGGCGGCCTCGCCCTTCGCGGCCTACCTCACCGCGATGCACCGGCGCATCCACCGGCTCTTCGCCGACGGCTTCCTCGAGGGCCTCGGGCGCGTGCCCTCGAACTCCCCGCTCCAGGACGAAGGCCTCGTCACCACCCTCGAGATCGTGCTCGATCGCTCGGGCGCGGTGCACTCGCTGGGCGTCGTGCGATCGAGCGGTGTGCTGCCCTTCGACGTCGGGGCGCTCAACGCCGTGCGGCGCTCGGCGCCCTTCGGCGAGGCCCCGTCGGCCATCCTCTCGGGCGACGGGCGGGTGTACGTGCGCTGGGGCTTCCACCGTGACCACCGGCAGTGCGGCACCTTCAACGCCGAGCCCTTCATCCTCCCGGCGCCGGGCGCGAGCCCGCCGCGGTCGGCGCCGCCGCCGGGCCCGTCGCCGACGACCGACGAGGGGCCGCCGGCGCGCCTCGGCCTGGCGCCGGTCGCAGCAGGAGTTCCAGGTTCTCCAGGTTGATCACGGCGTGCGCGGTGAGGGGCGCGAGCACCTCGCCGGTGAGGCGGTAGAGCAGCGCGAAGAGCAGGCCCATCACAAAGGCGCTCACCGTCCACGGGCGCAGCGCGCGGTTGGCGGGGATGTGCAGCAGCCCGAAGAGGGCCGCGGAGAGCAGCGCGGCCGCCGGGAAGTTGATCCACCCGGCGACCGTCGGGAGCATCGCGCCGCGGAAGAGAAGCTCCTCGCCGACCGCCGCGGCGAGCGCCAGCCCGCGCAGCTCGCGGGGCGTCGCGCCGGTGAGCCCGTCGCGCAGCGCGGACTCCAGCGAGGCCGCCCACGGCGCGCGGGCGACCAGCGCGCGGGTGAGCCCGACCACCGCCACGCCGCTGAGCGCGCCGAGGGAGAGGGCGAGGGGCAGCGCGATGACGTGCGCGCCTCCGAGGGGGGCGCCGTCGTGCAGGGCGCTCGCCCCGAGGGCGTGCCGCCACGTGAGGGCTGCGAGCGAGAAGCCCGCGTAGACCAGCAGCGCGGCGGTGGTGCGGGCGGAGGCCATCGGTGGGGTTCCGCTGCGGCGCTAACACCGCGCGACGGGTCGTGCAACCGCGTCGACGATTGACGCCGCGCGCGCGAGCCGTCAGTCTACCCCGGCCATGGAGGACGCCTTCTTCGACGCGGCGCCCCGGGTGCTGGTGGTGGATGACGAGAAGGTCATCCGAGAGATCCTCGCGGACTTCCTCTCACTCGAAGGCTTCGAGGTCCGCACCGCGGACGACGGGCGGAGCGCGCTGAAGGAGCTCGAGGGCAACGCGTACGACCTCGTCATCTCCGACCTGAAGATGCCCAACATGGGTGGCCTCGAGCTCCTCAACGAGCTCAACCGCTCCCACCCCGGCATCGTCACGATCATCATGACGGGCTTCGGCACCGTCGAGACCGCCATCGATGCGATGCGGCACGGCGCCTACGACTACGTGATGAAGCCCTTCCGCATCGAGGAGGTGGTGCACATCATCCAGCGCGGCCTGGAGAAGAAGCGCCTCACGGCGGAGAACCTCCGCCTCCGCGAGGCGGTGTCGCTCTACAAGGTCAGCGAGGCCATCGCGGCGTCGCTCTCCCTCGACGACGTGCTCGCCACCGTCGGCGCCGCGGCGCTCGACGACGTGCAGGCCGACCTCGCGCTCGTCTACATGGGCGACGACGAGACCGGCATGGTCGAGCGCTTCCGGCAGCAGAGCCCGCGCTTCATCGCCGACCTCCAGAGCGACCTCGGGATGCTCGGCTGCGACGTGCCCACCCTCGCCGAGCACTTCGTCACCGAAGGGGCGCTCAACCTCAGCGGCGCGCGGGTGCGGCGCTTCCTGATGCACCCCTCCGAGCGGCACGTCGCGCAGGCCATGATGGCGGTGCCGCTGCGCATCCGCGGCAAGATCATGGGCTTCCTCGTGGCGGTGGGCTTCCAGCGGGGCAGGCGCTTCGACGAGGGCCAGCGCAAGCTGCTCTCCGCCGTGGGCTCGCGCGCCGCGGCGGCGATCGAGAACGCAAAGCTCTACGAGAACCTCAAGGCCACCTTCAACCAGACCATCCAGGGCCTCGCCCGCGCCATCGACACGATGGACCGCTACACGGCCGGCCACTCCGACCGCGTCGCGTACTACTCCCGGGTGCTCGCCACGCAGCTGAAGCTCCCACCCGACCAGGTGGAGACGGTGCGCCAGGCGGCGCTGATGCACGACATCGGGAAGATCGGGTGCGTGCTCAACCTCAACCGCCCCGGGAGGCTCACCCCGGAGGAGTACGACATCTTCAAGAAGCACCCGGGCTACGGGCGGGAGATCCTCGAGCCGATCAAGTTCCTGCACCCGCTGCTGCCGGGGGTGCACCTGCACCACGAGCGCTGGGACGGCAAGGGGTATCCCCTCGGGCTCAAGGGCGAGGAGATCCCGGTCATCGCGCGCATCATCTCCGTGGCCGACACCTACGACGCGATGACCAGCGACCGCAGCTACCGCCGCGCGCTCCCGCACGACGTGGCCATCAACGAGGTCGAGCGCTGCGGCGGCAGCCAGTTCGACCCCGGCGTGTCGGCGCCCTTCCTCCACGTGATCGAGCTCGATCGCGAGGAGAAGACCGAGCGCGGCGAGACGGTGCCCGAGTAGGGCGTCGCTGCTATCGTCGGGGCCATCCATGAGCCCCCCACGCACCCTCGCGCCTTGTCTGCTCCTGGCGGCGCCCCGCCTGGGTGATCCCAACTTCGACCACACCGTGGTGCTGCTCGCCCGGCACGACGAAAAGGGCGCCCTCGGCTGGATCGTCAACGGCCAGTCCGTCGGCCGCGTCGGGGAGCTCCTGCGCAGCAGCAACCTCGTCACCGCCGACGCGCCGCTCCCGGACGCTGGCCCCTTCGCCCGCGACGCGCGCCGCGGCGGCCCGGTGCAGACCCACCCGGGCTGGCTGCTCTACCGCCGCGAGCCCGAGGCCCTCGCGGGCGAGATCGACATCGGTCCCACCCTCGGCGTGACCGGCGACCTCGACGCGCTCGCCGCGGTGGTGCGGGCGGGCACCCGCGACTTCCGGCTGTTGCTGGGCTACGCCGGGTGGTCGCCTTCGCAACTGGAGGAGGAGATCGCCGAGGGGGCCTGGCTGCCCGCCGACGTCGACGCCGACCTGGTGTTCGACGGCGACACCGACTCGCTCTGGAAGAGCGCCTATCGGCAGGTCGCGGGCA
>CAIOSS010001019.1 GCA_903860995.1 uncultured delta proteobacterium
CTGGTGGCGCGCGGCGAGGAGGCGCTGCGGGCGACGGTGGCGGCGCTGCGGGCGGCGGGGGCCGAGGCGCACGCGGTGGTGGGCGACGTGGCCACCGAGGCGGGCGCGCAGGCGGCGGTGGGCCAGGCCATCGAGACCCTGGGCAGCGTGGACGTGCTGGTGAACAACGCCGGCGGGAGCCTCGGGTCGGGCACCTTCGAGAAGGCCACGGCGGCGCAGTGGCGCGAGGTGCTCGACCTCAACCTCATGGCGGCGGTGTGGTGCAGCCAGGCCGTGGTGGGGTGGATGCACGAGCACGGCGGCGGGGCGATCGTGAACGTGTCGTCGATCTGCGGACGGGAGTACTGCGCGACGGCGCCGTACATGGCCGCGAAGGCGGCGATGATCGCGATGACCAAGGAGATGTCCGTGAGCCTCGCGCGGCACCACATCCGGGTGAACAGCGTGGCGCCGGGGTCGGTGATGTTCCCGGGCGGGTCGTGGGACCGTCGGGCGAAGGACGACCCGGGGCGCATCGAGAAGATGAAGCGCGACGAGCTCCCGATGGGGCGCTTCGGCACGCCCGAGGAGGTCGCCGACGTGGTGGCCTTCCTGTGCTCCGCGCGGGCCAGCTGGATGACCGGGGCGTGCGTGCCCGTCGACGGGGCCCAGGGCCGGGCGCTGTAGGTGGGCCGGTGGGGCGCTTCGCCACGCGCGGCGCCCACGATGTACCTCGCGGCCACAGCGCGCCCGGAGGCCATCGCTGCAATCCCCGCCGTGGAACACCTTTCGCAGTAGGGGCACCGCGCCCGACGGGGCTCCCGCCGCGGCGCGTTGGTCTCGGCCCGTCCTCCACCCACAGGATCCAAAAACCCATGAGCCACTCCCCCGAAGGTCCGTTTCTCACCGACGTCCGCGAGCTGCGGCAGCGCGCGCGCAAGCACATCGAGAACGGCGCCGTGGTCGAGGCCTACCGCGCCGACCGCGCCGCCGTGGTCAAGCTGCTCAACGTCGCCCTCGCGACAGAGATCGTCTGCGTGCTCCGGTACAAGCGGCACTACTACATGGCCTCCGGGCTGGACGCCGGGGCGGCGGCCGACGAGTTCCTGGTGCACGCCAACGAGGAGCAGGGCCACGCCGACGAGCTCGCGCTCCGCATCACGCAGCTCAACGGCGAGCCCGATTTCAACCCCGACGGGCTGCTCTCGCGCTCGCACTCCGAGTACGTCGAGGGCACCTCCCTCACGGAGATGATCCGCGAAGACCTGGTCGCCGAGCGCGTCGCCATCGAGTCGTACGGCGAGATCATCCGGTACCTCGGCGACAACGACCCGACCACCCGCCGGATGCTCGAGGGCATCCTGGCCAAGGAGGAGGAGCACGCCGACGACATGGCCGACCTCCTCGCCCGCTACGGCAGCAAGAAGTGAGCGGCGGCCGGGCGTTGCCAAGCGCCCGGGCGCGGTGCACCTTGCGCCGCTAGCAAGACATGGCGCTGATCGAATTCCACGGGGTGGACAAGGCCTTTGGCCCGAAGGCCATCTACACGGGCCTCAACCTGGCCATCGAGCAGGGCGAGGCGCTGACCATCCTCGGCGGCTCCGGGGTGGGCAAGAGCGTGATGCTCAAGATGCTCATCGGGCTGCTCAAGCCCGACCGCGGGGACATCACCTTCGACGGCAAGAGCATCGTCGGCATGAAGCCGAGCGAGCTCGCGCGGGTGCGGCAGCGCATCGGGATGGTGTTCCAGGGCGCGGCGCTCTTCGACTCGCTGACGGTGCGCGAAAACGTCGCCTACGGGCTGCGCGAGCACTTCCACATGACCGAGTCGGAGATCTCCGAGCGCGTCGACTGGGCCCTCTCCCTCGTCGGCCTGCCCGGCGTCGAGGCCATGAACCCCGCCGACCTCTCCGGCGGCATGCGCAAGCGCGTCGGCCTCGCGCGCACCATCGCCCTGCGCCCCGAGGTGCTGCTCTACGACGAGCCCACCACCGGGCTCGACCCGATCAACACCACCCGCATCAACAACGTGATCGTCTCGCTGAAGGCCGCGCTCAGCGTCACCAGCGTGGTGGTCACGCACGACATGAAGACGGCCTTCGCGGTGTCCAACCGCCTCGCGATGGTGCACAAGGGCCGCATCGTCGCGAGCGGCACCGTCGAGGACTTTCGCAATACGCAGAACCCCCTCGTGCACAACTTCGTCACCGGCCAGGCGCCCGAGGACGAGGACATGGCCGCCCTCATGGCCCGCTCCCAGTAACGGCCGCCAGCGACGCTGATTCCCGCAACGACTTCCCTTACCCACTCCGCGAGCGACACCCACCATGGTCAGGAACGTCAAGGTCGGCATCTTCCTCCTCCTCGGCCTCATCGTTGCGGGCATCCTCATCTTCCTGGTGGGTGACGAGCGGCACATGTTCCAGCGGCACGCCACGCTCCACGCGACCTTCCGCGACGTGGCCGGACTCAAGGTCGGATCGCCGGTGCGCATGGGAGGCCTCGACGTGGGCCAGGTCGAGAGCATCACCTTCGGCAACACCGACGCCGACCGGCGCATCCACGTGTACTTCACGATGATCGCCGAGCAGCTCCAGCGCGTGCGCTCCGACAGCCGGGTGAGCATCGCGAGCAAGGGCCTCCTCGGCGACAAGGCCCTCGACGTCACGATGGGCACCGCCGCGGGCCGGGCGCTGGCGTCCGGCGCCACCGTGGCCTCGGAGGAGTCCGACGACATGGCCGGCGCCCTGCGCGCGGCCTCGCAGGCGGTCACCCGGGTCAACACCGTGCTCGAGGACGTCTCCCGCATGACCACGGCGCTGTCCTCGCCGCAGACCACGGCCGACCTCCAGGCGACGCTGCACAACCTCAGCACCATCACCCGCCAGGTCGCGACGGGCCCCGGCGTCGCGCACGACCTTCTCACCGGCGATGCCATGGCGCGGCAGCTCTACGCGACCCTGGCGTCGGTGCAGAGCACCGCGGCGCACGCCTCGTCGACGATGAGCAGCATCGACGGACTGGCCCGCGAGGCGCGCACCGGCAACGGCCTCGTGCACGCGCTGCTCTACGACCGCCAGGGGGCCGCGATGGTGCGCAGCCTCGCGGGCGCCGCCGAGGAGGTGGGGGCCATCACCCGCGACGTGCGCACCGGCAACGGCGGACTGCACCAGGTGATCTACGGCACCGACCTCTCGCAGACCCTCGCCAACGTCAACCAGGTGTCGCAGCAGACCAACGCGCTCATGACGGACATCCGCGCGGGCCGCGGCACCCTCGGCGCGCTGCTCGTCGACCCGTCGCTCTACGAGGACATCAAGACCCTCGTCGGCAACGTGCAGCGCAACGAGGTGCTGCGCGCGCTGGTGCGCTACTCCATCCACCAGGACGAGGCCCCGCGGCCGGGCGTGGCGGCGACCCCGGCGCCGGCGGGCGCCAACCAGCGGGTGCTCCCGCGCGCGGGCGCCAACCAGCGGGTGCTCCCGCGACCGGGCGCCCCGGTGCGACCGGCGGGCCCCGCGGCCCGACCGGCGATGGCGCCGTAGGCCCAGAGCCCCGGCGGTACGATCCCGCCGATGGGCACCCGACGCAGCGTGCTCCTCGGGGCCGGGGGTGCCTCGCGGTGATCGACCCGCTGCGCGCCCGCCGCGCGCGTCGTCCCGTGCTCCCGGGTGGAGAGCGCCGTGAGCAACGGCCAGCCGCAGTGCCGGGTCGAGGTGGCGACCGAGCACCGCTATGTGTTCCGCGGACAGGCGCCCGGGAGCCCC
This sequence comes from uncultured delta proteobacterium, assembly GCA_903860995.1. Lineage (GTDB taxonomy): Bacteria > Myxococcota_A > Polyangia > Polyangiales > SCUS01. Next base: position 3,747 of record CAIOSS010001019.1, read on the forward strand.
CGGCCTTCGTGGGGTGGCGCGCCCGCACCGCCGGGGAGTAGCCGATGCCCGACACGCTGCCCGCCCCGGGCTGCCTGTAGCCCCTTCCCACCAGGGACTTCAAGGCATGAGCGGAGACGGTCCGGTCGATCAGCCGCGGCCGACGTCTTCCGCGGGGTCGACGAGCCACGCGGCGAGCTCCGCGGTGCCGAGGTCGAGCACCACGTCGCCGAGGCGCGCCGGACCCGATGTGACGAGGCGCCGCCGTAGCGTCTCGCGCTCAGCCTCCGTGAGGGCGCGAGAGAGCCGTCGTTCGAACAGACGCACCAGCGGGGCGAGGCCCTCCTCGCGGCCCTCCTCGCGGCCCTCCTCGCGGCCCTCCTCGCGGCCCTCCTCGCGAAGGGCCTCGAGCGACGAGTACCCCCGCGCCGAGAGCAGGTTGCGCAGGGTCGTCTCGTGCGCCGCGTCGCGCTCGAAGAGAGCGCGCACCGGCACCGGGAGCGCGAGCACGCCGGGCGCCGTGAGCTCGCCGTCGACGTTGACCACGCGCACCGGCGACGACGCCGCGTGCACCTCCACCCGCCGCGGGCCCACCAGCCGCATCACCCACACCCAGCGCGTGCCCGCCGCCAGCAGCTCGGCGATCTTCGTCGCGAGCTCGGCCTCGTCCTGGCCGCGCCCGGCGTACTCCAGCACCAGCGGCGCGCTGGTCGCCCAGGTGCCGCCGTCGTGCTCGAGGTTCACTGCGACGTCAGGGGCGCGGAGGGTCTTCTTGCTGATCGCGATGCCCGCGTCGACGCCCGCGTTGCGCACCGCAGGGTCGCTGTCGAGCACCGAGAATCCGAGCCCGTTGGGCCCGGCGCCGTCGCGGCCCGTCGGCGCGCAGAACACCGGGTGCCCCTCGGAGAGCTCGTAGGGGTCACCCGAGCGGAGCTGGTCGGTGCGAAATGGACCTGGGGATTGGAGCTTTCGTGCGTCGCCCATCGCGCTCGAAGCTAGCACCGCGGGGACGCCCGCGACCAATCCCTCAGCCCGGGCCGCTGGCGCTCCTCGCCCTCGTGCGCGCCCAGGTGCGCAGCGCGTCGATGTCCTCGGCCATCGTCGTCGACAGGGGCACCGTCTCCCCCGCGGCGGTGAGCACGTCGGCCGTGGTCACCTCGCGCTCGGCCGAGAAGGCCGCGTACATCGCCGCCACCAGCGCGAGCTCGACCTCCGCGCCGTTGAAGCCGTGCGTGGCGCCCGCCACGGCCCCGAGGTCGAAGCGGCCTGGGTCCCGGTGGCGCTTGGCCAGGTGGATCGCGAAGATCGCCTCGCGCTCCGCCGGGGTCGGCAGGTCGACGAAGAAGATCTCGTCGAAGCGGCCCTTGCGCAGCAGCTCCGGCGGGAGCTCGGCGATGCGGTTGGCCGTGGCCACCACGAAGACCGGGCGCTTGCGCTCCTGCATCCACGTGAGGAAGGTCGAGAACACCCGCAGCGACGCCCCGCCGTCGGCGTTTCCCGAGCCCGTGGTGCCGCCGAAGCCCTTCTCGACCTCGTCGATCCAGAGCACCACCGGGGCGAGGCTCTCGGCCATGGCGAGGGCCTTTCGCATGTTGGCCTCGCTGCCGCCCACGTAGGGGCTGAACACGCTCCCGATGTCGAGGCGCAGCAGCGGCAGTCGCCAGTGGGCCGCGATGGCCTTGGCCGTCAGGCTCTTGCCGCAGCCCTGCACCCCCAGCAGCAGCAGGCCCCGGGGCTGCGGGAGCCCGAAGGCCCGGGCCCGCTCCCCGAAGGCGCTGGTGCGCGACGCGAGCCACTGCTTCAGCCCGTCGATGCCGCCCACCGTCGAGAGCGACTCGTCGTGCTCGAAGAACTCCAGCGCCCCGGTGCGCCGCACCACCTGCTTCTTCTCGTCGAGGATGAGCGGGATGTCGTCGAGGCCGAAGCGCATGTCGCGCACCGCCGCCCGCGAGAAGGCCTGGATGGCCTGGGTCTCGGTGAGCCCGCGCGCCGCGTGCACCGCGCGCTCGGGGAAGGTCGGGTCGGGGTCGACGGCGACGCGCCCGACGGAGCGCAGCGACTCGATGAAGGAGCGCAGCAGCGCGGCGAGCTCGCCCTCGTCCGGCGGCGGCACCTCGATCACGGTCACGTCGCGCGACAGCTCATCGGGGACCTTCGCCGCGCCGGACACCAGCACCACGGTCTTGAAGGCCCGGCGGGCGTGGTTCACCACGTCGCGGAGCTTGCGCACGATCACCGGGTCTTCGAGGAAGGGGTGCAGGTCGTGCATCACGAACAGCGCCCGCTCGGGGTGGTTCATGACGTAGTCGAGGGCCTTGTCGGGCGTGCGGGCCATGGTCGCGGGCGTCGCGTCGGGGAGGCCGCGCGGGCTCGCGGCGCGGTCGAAGACGAAGCGCGCGTCGTCGAAGCCCGAGGTGCACGTCCACGAGAGCAGCGGGCGGTTGAACTCCGCGGCCAGGGTGCCGAGCATCCGGGAGACGCGGTCTTCCTCGTCGGTGGTGAGCCAGAGGGCGGGGTAGCGCGCGCGGATGTAGACGCGCAGCTCGTCGCGGAGGTGATCGATGGACACCGCCCGAGGCTACCGCGCGGTGAGCTGCAGGACGCGTCCGTCTACAGCACCGGCGACCAACCTCACCGAGGCCAACGACGAGGCGCCCAGGAGCCACAACCGCTTCGTCTACCTCCGCCGCGTCTGCCCGAACCGAGCGCCCGCGCGCGTCACACCGGCTCGTCGTCGGCGTCGAGCTCGTCGCCCGCGGCGGACCCGTCGCGCTCCTCGGCCAGCCGCCGGTAGATCGTGCGCGTCGCGATGCCCAGCAGCTGCGCCGTGAGCCGCTTGTCCCCGTGCGTCACCCGTAGCGTCTCGCGGATGACCATGCGCTCGATCTCCTCCAGCGGCGTGCCGATGGGCACCACCAGCTCGGAGCGCGCCTGCTCGCTCTCCACCACCGTCTTCGGGAAGTCCGCCACGTCCAGGGTGCCGCTGCGGGAGAGCACCACCGCGCGCTCGATGGTGTTCTCCAGCTCCCGGACATTACCCGGCCAGGTATACCGGGAGAGCTTCTCCAGCGCCGCCGGGGCCACCGTGAAGGGCCCCTTGCCGTTGCGCTGCCCGAACACCCGGAGGAAGTGCTCCACCAGCAGCGGCACGTCCGCGGGGCGCGAGCGCAGCGGCGGGGCCGTGATGGCGATGACGTTGAGCCGGTAGAAGAGGTCTTCGCGGAAGCGCTTGTCCGCCACCTCCGCGCGCAGGTCGCGGTTGGTGGCCGCCACCACGCGCACGTCCGCCCGCTGCGTGCGCCCGCCGAGGGGCTCGTACTCCCCCTCCTGCAGCACCCGCAGGAGCTTCACCTGCACCGCCGGCGACAGCTCGCCGATCTCGTCGAGGAAGAGCGTGCCCCCGCGGGCCTGCGCGAAGCGCCCGTCGCGCTTGGCCACCGCCCCGGTGAAGGCCCCGCGCTCGTACCCGAAGAGCTCGGCCTCCAGGATGCTCTCCGGGATGGCCGCGCAGTTCACCGCGATGAAGGGCGCCGCCGCCCGGCCCGAGCGGGCGTGCACGTAGCGGGCGAGGAGCTCCTTCCCGGTGCCCGACTCGCCCAGGATGAGCACCGTCGCCATCGAGGGCGCGGCCTGCCCGGCCACCTCCAGCACCTGCCGCAGCGCCGGCGACGTGCCGATGATCTCCCGCTTGCGCAGCGCCGAGATCTCCTCGCGCAGCACCC
>CAIOSS010001020.1 GCA_903860995.1 uncultured delta proteobacterium
CTTCGATACCCTGGCGCGCCCGGCGGACGGCACGTGGTCCTCCCTGCTCTTCGCTCCTCCGGCCGGCGCGGAGCACGGTCTGCTCGCGGTGCTGTCAGCGCGGGGAGGGGCGGTGACCGGTCTCGCCGCGCTACGGGCGAAGCTCGAACGTTCGGAGCTTCCGCACGGCATCGATCGCGTGACGCAGACGACGGCCCCCGGCGCGGTGCGTGACGTCATCGAGGCCTTCGTGCGCATGCGAAACGCACTGGTTCACGGCGAATACACGCGCCACCGCCCGCCCGCGGAGGTCCTCGCGCCGCTGGCCGACCTGCTCGACGTGCTGCTCGCGCACCTCGAGCCGATCCTCACCGCGCCCGTGCTGGTGCGCGACGGCGAGACCGTGATGCTGGCCAACGGACTGGCGCTCGCGCCCTCGTACCTGCTCCCGGCCACGCTTCCCGCGACATGGTTCGGGGAGCCCGGGAGCTGCGACGGCGCGCGCGCGCTCTCGTTGCATCCCTGGCTGACCCTCGCGGACCGCGCCGCGGCCGTGGCCCATGCCGAGGGTGATCCCGAGGCACGCGAACTCGGCATCCTCGAGCTGTGCTTCTTCAACAAGTTCGAATCTGAGCTGCTCCATCTCGTGGGCTTCTCTTCGCACGCGCAGCTCGCGCACCGCGAGATGCTCGACGAGGTCGGCGCCGAAGCCGCCTACCGCGTCTTCGCGGAGCGTCTCGAGACGCTGCGTCTACGCTCGGCCCCGCCGCAGTCGCGCAGACAGGACCCCATCCTCCGCTTCGATGCGCTCGCCACGTTTCACGCGGAGAACTTCGTCGGTCGCGACGAGGTCGTCGCGGCGATCGAGGCCTTCGTGGCCGAGCGTCCCGCGGGGATGGGCGTGATCACCGCAGAGCCGGGCCTCGGAAAATCCGCGCTGCTGTCGCACTTCTACCGCGCGCACGGCGGCCCCGACGCCGCTGACGGATGGATCTTCCACTTCGCGGCGCGCGCCGATCACCGGGACAACCCGGTGCTCGGGCTTCGCTCGCTCATCGCGCAGGCCGAGCGGCAGCTCGACCGCATCGCGGGGGCCGACCGTCACAAGGCGATTCCGTGGACTTACGACGAGCTCGTCGAACGTTTTCGCGCGACGATCGCGCAACTCGGCGCGGCGAAGCTGGCCCGTGGAGGGCACGCGGTGCTGGTCCTCGACGCCCTCGACGAGCAGGCTCCGCGCCCCGGAGCCCCGCCGGACTCCATCTTCGGAGCGCTCCCCGAAGACCTGCCCGACGGGATCGTGGTCCTGGTCTCGGTGCGCGTCGGCCGTGATGGCGCGCCCGTCGGCGTCGCGCGCTCGCAACTCGATGGCCCACGCGGAAAGGGGATTCCCGGCGCGTCGCCGCTCGAGGGCCTGTCACCCGCGGCGGCCGGTGCCCTGGTGCGCGGTCGCCTCGCCGCCGAGCGGCCCTCGCTCGCGCGGGTGAGCGAGGCCGTGATCACGCGCATCGCCGAAGCCGCCCGGCGCCGCGAGGACGGAACGCTCGACCCCTTCTACCTTCGATTCCTCGCGAGCGGCGTGCGCGACGGCTCGCTTCGGCTGGAGACCCCCGCCGACGTTCCCGACGACCTCGATGCCTTCTTCGACGCACAGTGGTGGGGGCTCGACCCCTCGCACGACCTGCTGCTGCAC
>CAIOSS010001021.1 GCA_903860995.1 uncultured delta proteobacterium
CCGGGCGCGCATCACCGTCGCCCCGACGCGCGCCCCCACCACGGCGCCGCCCTCCATCACCAGGTCGTCGGCGGCGACGCCCTCGCGCAGCTCCGCGCCCGCCGCCACCAGGGCGCGCACCAGCAGCGCGTCGAGGTCGAGGCGCCCGACGATCATCCCCCGCGCGGCGCCGTAGTCCCGCGGGATGCTGCTCCCGTCGGGCAGGAGCGCGAGCGCGCCCAGCACGTCGGCGTGGGGCGCGGCGGCCAGCGCGTCGCCCGCCCCGAGCGCCCCGATGATCGCGATCGCCCGGTTGGAGAGGGCGTCGCCGCACACCTTCGGCCGGGGGAAGCTCGCCCGGTCGATGACCCGCACCCGCAGCCCCGCCCGCGCCAGCACCACCCCCGCGGCGCAGCCCGAAGGGCCCGCACCGATCACCAGCACGTCCACCGTCCCGTCGTCGTCGATCATCCGGCTCCCTCTATCGCACGTCGGCCGCGCACTGACCGCCGCGGCAGCTCGGCTCGATCAGCGCCGGGTCCCTCACGAAGCCCCCCGTCTGCCCGACCTCCGTGCCGCGGCTGAGCCGATCAGGGCACCGCAGCACCTCGGCCGCGGCCAGCGCCCAGCACGCCCGGATCACCACGAACTCCCCCATCGCCCGCTGGTGGAAGGCCACCGCCCGCCGCTCCCCCACGCAGTTGAGCTGGTACACGCCCAGCACGCACTCGTCGTCGCGGCTGCACGCGCGGTCCGTCGGCGCCGGCGGGCACATCAGCAGGCCCGCTTCGTCGCGCGGGGCGTCCACGCCCGCCCCATCGGGGCGCGACGCGTCGACGGTGACGTCCATCACCCCGAGGTCGGCGCCGACGTCCACGGGTGGGCGATCGAGCAAAGTGATCCCGCCGTCGTCGGCGTCCGTCGGCTGGTCGATCGACGCGTCCCCGCCCGCGTCCACGACGGCGCTGCCGCGGTCGATCAGCGGGCCCACGTCCGAGCACACCATCGCCGCGCAGGCGCAGCCCTCGCGCCCGGTGTAGACACACCCCCGCGGCGCCGCCGGGCAGTTGCAGTCGACCCGATCGCCTCCGCAGCCGACAGCCAGGGCGCCCACGGTCCACAGCCCCGCCGCGATTCGAAGCAAGCTCATCGCGACCGATGATCCCACGGGGCGCCGCGATCTGCGACACTCTCGCGCGCCATGCGTGCCCGCCTCGCCCTCGCGCTGTTCGTCGTCACCGCGCCGCTCGCCTGCGGCGACGCCACCCCCGCCGCGCCCGCCGACGCCGCGGTCGACGCGCCCCCGCCCGACGCCGGCCCGATCACCGGCCCGGCGCGCTTCGCGGTCGAGCACTACGACTACGACCTCGACCTCGAGGGCCGGCGCGCCACCGCCCGCCTGCGCCTCCGGGTGAGCGCGGGCGGCGACTGCGTCGCGCTGCCCTTCCGCCCCGCCTCCGCCGAGGAGGTCACCCTCGACGGCGCCCCCGCCCGTGACGTCGCCGTGGCCGACGGCCGGCTCACCGCGTGCGACCCGACAGGCCGGGGCTGGGCGGCGGGCTCCACCGTCACGTTGGCCGCGAGCGCCACGCTCCCGGTCGGCACGCTGCGCAGCACGCAGGTGGGCTTCAGCACCCGCCGCGACCTCGCGGGCGGCAACTTCACCTACCTGCTCTCCTGGGTGGCGCAGTGCGACCGCTTCGGCCCCTGCGACAGCGACCCTGGCGTGTTCGCCACGTACCACTTCAACGTCACGCACCCGGAGGGCACCCGGGTGTTCTGCCCTGGCACGGTCACCCCCACGGCGACCCGCACCGAGTGCGACTTCGCCTTCGCCGGGGGCCCGACCTACAGCACCTTCGGGGTGATGGCGGGCCAGCGCTGGGTCGAGCGCCCGCTCGGCCGCGCGGGCAAGGTGACGCTCACCCTCTACGACCTCCCGGGCTCCGGGCTCGCCGAGGCCCTCGACCCGGGGCGCGTGCAGGGGATGGTCAACTTCATGGTCGAGCGCTTCGGCCCGTACCCCTACGGCGACGCGCTGCGCTTCGTGGTGGCGCCCACCACCTGGGCGGGCTTCGAGCACCCGGGCAACATCGCCCTCGCGCAGACCCTGGCCAGCGGCAACCCCGAGCACACGACCTTCCACGAGATCGCGCACCAGTGGGCGGGCGACCAGACCACCCTCGCATCGACACGCGACTTCGTCTGGAAGGAGGCCATGGCCGAGTACCTGTCCTTCGTCTACGAAGCGACGCGGCTCGGCGAGGCCCGCGCGCTCACCTCCGCGCGCATCTGGAAGGACTCCGCGCGCTCGCTGCGCTTCCACCCGGTGCCCGCCGGGGACGTGGCCATCAACGACTTCTACGGCTCGGCCTACGGGGCCGGGCCCATGGTGCTCTTCCGCCAGCTCGAGGTGCGCTACTCCCGCGACGCCGTGATGGGGGCGCTGAGAGAGCTCCTCGGTCGGCCCCGCGCCATCTCCCTCGACGACGTGCGGCGCGCCCTGGAGGCCCGCACCGGGGCCAGCCTCGCGGGGTACATCCAGGGCTGGCTCGTCGGCGACGGGGCGCCCGCCTGGCCGACGGCGCGCATCGAGCGCAACACCACCGCCGACGGGGCCGTGACGGTCACCGTCAACCCGCGCGGGAGCGGGCGGGGGATGATGTTCGTGGTGCGCGTCGAGGGCGCGGCGGGCGAGCGGCAGGACATCGCCGTCGACCTGGGCGTCGACGGGTCGCGCCCCGCGACGGTCACCGCGCGGCCGGGCTTCGTGGTGACCCGGGCGACCCTCGACCCCGACGCGCAGGCGCTGGTGTACGAGGAGCCCGCGGCGGGCAGCGCGCTGGTCGAGGCCCCGCCAGCGCGTCCGTGGCTGGCGCCGTAAAGCGCGCACGGCGCAGCTGGCGCGGGACAAAGATGACGAGAGACGGCGCGCGCACTTGGCGCCGCGGGCGAGGGCGCTACTGTCAGGGTCCTATGCGTCCACTGGTGGTCTTCGGGTCGATCGCGGCGGCAATGGTGCTCTGGCTCTCGACGCGCATGTGGCTGGGCAGCGAGCTCTGGGTGTGGAAGGTGAGCTGCCTGCTCGGGGCGTGGGCGCCCATCGGGGCGGCGGCGGTGTTCCTGTATGTGCGGGCCACGGGGCACCGCGAAGACGGGGTGCTGGCGGCGTGGTGCGTGCGCGCCATCGGGATGCACTGGACCCTCGTGTGGCTGGTCGGCATGTCCGACTGGCTCCGCGGCCCGCCGCACACCCCCCCGCAATGGAACTCCGACGCCGGCATGCCCCTGGTCTTCCTGGCCTTCGCCCCGGTGCTCGCCCTCTCCATCGCCGCCCTCCAATGGACCCTCTCCGTCGCCGCTCGCTTCGCGGCCTTCGCCCACGCGCGCCAGCCCGGGTCGCTCGTCATCTCCGACGGCGCCCCGTCGCCCTACCGAGGCGCCGCCACCGAGCTCCGCCGCGCCGTCCCCCGCTCGGCTCCGCCCTCCTTCGCCCCGGTGCTCGCCGGGGCCGTGGGCCTCGGCGCCACCTGGGTCGCGCTCTCCACCTCGGTCTCGTCCGTCGCGGTGCTCGTCGGCACCGCCGTCGCCCTCGCGCTCGCCTCGCTGCGCAGCCCGCGCGCCCTCGCCCCCTCGGTCTTCGCCCTCTTCGCCGTCGGCGGCCTCCTCGTCACACGCGCGCAGCACCTCGGCACGCTCGCCCTGGTCAACCGCGCCATGCTCTGGCCCCTCGCGGCCCTCACCGGCCTCGCGCTCTACCTCTGCCTCATGGAGGGGCGCCTGCGCCTCGCCGCCCGACCCGCCGCCCGCTGATTGCCCCGCCAGGGCCCTTCCGCCCCGCCTCGCCGGTGCCCACACTGACGCCCGGCGGCGATGCTCCCTCGCACGTGACGCCGCTGGAAAGGTCCCCGTCATGAGCAAGATCCTGGTCCCCATCGACTCGAGCCCCGCCGCAGCCCAGGTGCTCGCGGTCGCATGCGATTTCGCCCGCCAGCACAAGGCCGAACTCGTGCTGGTGCGTGCCATCGGGATACCCACCGAGCTGCCGATGGAGGCCTACGCGATGGCGCCCGACAACGTCGCCGGGCTCCTCGAGAAGAGCGCCCGCTCCGAGCTGGGCAAGGTCGCCGCCGAGCTCCCCCAGGGCATCGCCGCGAGCGTGCGCGTGGAGTTCGGCGCCGCGTGGCAGGTCATCTGCGACGTCGCCAAGGCCGAAGACGCCCTGCTGGTCGTGATGGGCGCGCACAACCACCGCTTCCTCGACGGCATGCTCGGCACCACCGCCACCCGCGTGGTCAACCACTGCGACCGCTCGGTGCTCATCGTCCGCCGCCCCTCCGCCCCGACGCCCTGACGTCCGTCCCACTCCCCCCGCCTGCCGGTAACTTGCCCGAACCCTGTTCTGGTGGGCGCACCGGTCGCCCTCCCGCCGTTGCACCCACCACACGGGCTCCATCCGTCACAGATCCACGGGATTTCCAGCGCTTCCGCTGTTCGTGATTGCTGGCCTGTCTGTGGGTAAATTGTATTGGATTTCGAGATGGTGAGGCGCAGGGCGCCGGGGGTGTAGAGTCCCCGGCCTATGAAGCGCTGCCCCTTCTGCGCCGAGGAGATCCAGGACGCGGCGATCAAGTGCCGACACTGCGGATCGATGCTCAATGAGCCCGCGTTCCCGGCCGGCGCTCCACCCTCCGCCGGGGGCCCCGGCGACACCGCGCGAACCATCTACAGCGGCACGCCGTCGTGGAAGGCCTGGTACGGCACCTACTCGCTCGTCGCGCTGCTCGCGCTGCTCGGCGTCGTCGGGGCGACCGTGTCGCTGGCGGGCCTGGTGCCCGTGGGGCCCGTCGCCGTGGCGGCGCTGATCGTGGGCGTGCTGCTCTTCCTCGGGGCGCTCGGGCTGCTCGTCGCGGTGGAGCTGCGGCGGCGGGCGACGAAGTACCGGGTGAGCACGCGCACCATCGACGTGGAGGAGGGGGTGCTCTCGCGGCGCATCAACACGCTGCAGCTCTGGCGGGTGCGCGACGTGGTGTTCGAGCAGTCGCTGCCGCAGCGGATGCTGGGCGTGGCG
>CAIOSS010001022.1 GCA_903860995.1 uncultured delta proteobacterium
CCACGCGCCGCTTCGGGGGGTCGGGCCTCGGGCTCACGATCTCCAGGCGCCTGGTAGAGCTCATGGGCGGGCGCATCTGGGTCGAGAGCGACGTCGGGCAGGGCAGCGTGTTCTCCTTCTCCGTGCCCTTCGAGATCTGGGCCGGGGCCACGCTGCGCTCGGCCGTGCCCATCGGCACGGGCCCGGAGCCGCCGCTGCCGGCGCTGCGAATCCTCCTGGCCGAAGACTCGCCCGACAACTGCACCATCGCGATCGCCTACCTGGAAGGCACGCCGTACCGGGTGGACATCGCCGAGACCGGGGCCATCGCCTGCGAGATGTTCGCCGCCGGACACTACGACATGGTCCTGATGGACCGGCAGATGCCCGTCATGGACGGCCTGACCGCCACGCGGACGATCCGCGCCTGGGAGCACGCGAACGACCGGGCGCCCACGCCCATCATCGCGCTCACGGCCTCGGCCCTGAAGGGCGACCGCGAGAAGTGCCTGGCCGCAGGGTGCACGGCCTTCCTGACCAAGCCGATCAAGCAGGAGGTGCTGCTGCAGGCGATCAAGGAGTTCTCCGCCGTCGCGTCGGCCGAGGCGGCCAGGGCGAGCGCCGCGGAGGACCCGATCCGGGTGTGCGCCCACCCGGTGCTGGCCGCGCGCATCCCGGCGTTTCTCGAGCATCGTCGGCAAGACGTCGCCACGATGAAAGACGCCCTGGCGCGGGCGGACTTCGAGACCATCGAGCGGCTCGGCCACGGCATGCGGGGCGCGGGGACGAGCTTCGGGTTCCCGGTCATCACGGACATCGGCGCGGACCTCGAGAAGGCCGCCGGGTGCGGCGACGCCGACGCCGCGCGAGGTTGGGTCGAGGAGCTCGACGCGTACCTGGACGGCCTCGGGAGCGGCGCCGGGATCGCCGCATCGCCCCCGTCCCAGGAGAGCGCCACCGTACCCGCCGCCGCACGGCGCCGGATCGTGCTCGTCGACGACAGCGACGACCTGCGCGAGAGCTTCCGGGAGGTGCTCGAGCTGAGCGGCCACCATGTGACCGAGGCGCGGGACGGCATCGCCGGCCTGGCGCGCATCCTGGCCGAGCGACCCGACGTCGCCATGGTCGACATCAGCCTCCCCGGCATGGACGGCTACGAGGTGGCGCGGCAGGTGCGCGCGGCGCTCGGGGCCTCGGTGGTGCTGGTCGCGATGACCGGCTACGGGCGGGAGAGCGACCGCATCGCGGCGCTCGCGGCAGGCTTCGACTCGCACCTGCCCAAGCCCGTCGACCTCGATCGCATGCACGCGCTGCTCGGGGTCTCGGTGACCCCGTGAGGGTCAGCGCGGGCGCCCCGTCGCGCAGCGCCCGCAGCGCGTCGCCGTACGCGCCCTCGCGGAAGAGCGCGTCGCCCGGGCCCAGCGTGCGCCAACGCAGGCAGGTGAGGAGGGTGTCGAGGTCGGCGGGTGGGATGCGCGAGAAGGCCGCGACCCCTCGCAGCCCCTCGCGTCGTTCGTCGGTGGTGGGAATGGGGACACGTCGCTAGCACGCTCGCGCCCGACGAGGCCCTTGACGGGGGGCGCGGGGCGGGGGCCTATCGCGGCACCTACGATGTTCTGGATCAAGCTGGGGCTGGTGCTGCACGCCGTCGCCGCGGGGGCGCTGACCGGGTCGGTCACGCACCTCGCGCTGGTCGTGTGGCGCGCCCATCGGGGCAGGCCCAACCCGCGGTTGCAGCGGCTGTACCCCGCGGTGGCGCTGGGATGTTACCTGGCGGTGTATTCCCTGGGCTCGGCGATCTATCCCCGGTACCGGGTGGCGGTGCGCGCCGAGTGGCTCGACGAGCACGCCGCGTGGGCCGCGGTGCTCTTCGACCTCAAGGAGAACCTGGCGACCCTGCTCGGCCCGCTGGTGCTGGCCGCGGTGGTGCTCTCGCGCGCGGAGGACCCGGCGCGGCCGAGCCGGGCGATGCTGGGCTGCGCGACCGCGGTGGCGCTGGGGGTGTGGTTCAACGCCGTGTCGGGACTGCTGGTGGCCAGCGTGAGGTCGGTGTGAGCGCGCGGGGGCGCTTCGCGACCGGGGTGGGCACGCTCGCCGCGGCGACGGTGTACCTGTTCACGACGACCACCCGCGCGGGGGTGCTGTACTACCTCCCCGCGCGCGCGGAGTGGACCTGGTCGCCGCCGACGGGGGTGATCGCGATGGACTGGTTCGCCCGCTCGCACGCGACGCTGGCGGTGGCGGCGGCGGCGACCTGGGCGGCGTGGCGGTGGGCGCCCGCCGAGCCGAAGACGTGCGCGCGCTGGGCGGGGCGGCTCTGGCCGATGTCGTGGCTGATGCTGGCCTGGTCGGCGGGGTACACCGCGCTCTGGTTGTGCGCGCGGCCCTGACGGGCGCTTGCGGGGCGGCGCGGCGGGCGTCAGGCTGACGACGAAAGCCGAGGTGACGACGATGCTGATGGGTGGACCGGCCTGCGAGAGCTGCGGGCGACCGATGGCGACCGGGACGAGCGGGAAGTACTGCGACGGCTGCACAGACTCGCGGGGGCAACTGCTCTCCTACGAGCAGGTGCACCGGGGGCTGGTCGAGCGGGAGTTCATGGGCCGCAACGGGATGCAGCGGGAGCAGGCCGAGGTGGCCGCGCGCAACGCCCTGTCGCGGATGCCCGCGTGGCAGGGCGGCGCGCGCTGAGCGGAGCGATCAGCCGTTGGGGACGTCGAGCGCGGCGCCGGTGTCGGAGCGGGCGCCGGCGTCCGAGCAGACCGTGACCACGCCGCCGTCGGAGCGCGAGCAGTCGAAGTCGGCGCAGTCGCGGAAGCCGTCGCAGTCGTTGTCGATGCCGTCGCCGCACGCGGCGTTGGACGACTCGGCGCCCTGGCAGAGGCAGGTGCCACCGTCGGGGATGGTGATGCCGCCGTCGGCGACGCACGCCGTGATGGCGCAGGTGCGGCACGAGAAGTCGACGCAGTCGGTGAACCCGTCGCAGTCGTTGTCGATGCCGTCGTTGCACTCGGCGTTGGTGTTCTCGCGCGAGCCGCCGGAGTCGCAGCGCGGGCGGTCGGTGGGGGCGCCGCCGTCGCGGGGGCAGGCCGTACGGGGGCAGTCGAAGTCGTTGCAGTCGCGGAAGCCGTCGCAGTCGTTGTCGATGCCGTCGGCGCAGGCCGCCGCGGTGTCTTCGGCGCCGGTGCGGGTGCAGGCGCCGCCGTCGCGCGGGGGGCTGGTGCCCGCGTCGGGACAGAAGGTCACCGCGGGGTTGTTGCGCGAACAGCTGAAGTCGCGGCAGTCGGTGAAGCCGTTGCAGTCGTTGTCGATGTTGTCACCGCAGGTCGCCGGGGTGTTCTCCACGCCGGTGCGCACGCACGCGTCGCTGACCGAGGGCTGGTCGATGGTGACGCCGCCCATGTCGGTCACGACGCCGCTGTCGACTGCGCCGCTGTCCGTCTCGATCGGCAGGTTGTTGCCCTCCGAGCGGCAGTTGGCGAGCACGAGACCAAGACCGAGCATCCAACGAAGGCTTCGCATTCCACACTCTCCTGCGCCCATTGCGTCGGGCACCTGCGCGCCCCCTACCACGCCCTCGGCCCCCGCGAAACCTTCCGGCTGCCCCGATGGCGGCCGCGGTCAGCCCTCGCCCCGGTCGAACCAGGGCTCGGTCGTGGCCAGCCGCGCGTACGGACCGTAGGCGGTGACCGCGCCCGCCCGGCGCAGCGCCGACGCCGCCTTCAGCAGGATCGCCGGGTCGCGCGGCTGCGTGAGCCCCGCGAGGTGCCACCACACGGCGGCGTCGGCCCAGCGCTCCTCGCGCTCGGCCTTCTCGGCCTCCGCGATGGAGCGACCCGGGTCGTTCATGACGTCGGCGTCGGTGACCCGGCTGAGCAGCCCGGCCGGCCGCCCCAGGGTGATGCTCAACTGCGCGTCGAGCACCGCCAGCAGGTACCTCATCTGCGACTCCTGCCCGGGGCGCGGCGGCGGGGTGCGCGGGCGGGCCCGGGCGCGCGTCGCGCGCGCGTCGACGGCGCGGTTGGAGGGGTCGCTCGACCGCGGGCGGGTGGCGTCGTAGCGCATGCGCTCGCGAGCGTTGCGCAGCACGCGCTCGGCCGTCTGCACCGCCGCCGCGATGGCCTCGACCTTGGGCTGGTACTCCCCCAGCAGCCGCTCGGGGTCGAGCAGCCCGTCGATCCACTGCAGCAGCCGCGACGCCTCCTGCGCGATCGCCGGATCGTCGGCGTCCACCGGGACGCCCAGCACTTCGTAATGCCCGCCGCGGCGCACGCGGGAGAACACGGCGTCGATCTCCGTGCGTTCTCGCAGCGACAGCGCCACGATCTGACTCGATCGGCTCACCCTTCCCTTCCTACCACCTCCCCACCCGTGGTTGAACTTTTGACGGCCCGTCATCTCCCCGACCCCCACGGGGCTGACGTACGCTCCGACCGCCCGCGGCGCGCCCGATGCCGCGCCCCGATGCGAGGTGAGCGATGCAACGAGTCTTCGTCGACGTGGATACCCAGCACGACTTCTGCCGCCCCGACGGCGCCCTCTTCGTCTCCGGGGCCCCGGCCGCTGCGCCCGCCTGCGCCCGCCTCGTGGCGCGCGCCGTCGCCGACGGCGCCCTGCTCGTGGGCTCCGTCGACTCCCACGCCCACGACGCCTGGGAGTTCGGCGGCAACGGGCGGGTCGGCCCCGCCGGGGAAGACCCCCGCTTTCCCCCGCACTGCGTGAAGGGCACCCCGGGCTGGCTGAAGCTCCCGGAGACCCTCCCGGCGCGCTTCTACTTCGTCCCCGTGGTGCCCGACCCGGAGGCCGCCGCGCGCGTCCCCGCCCGCACCCAGGCCGTGTACTTCGAGAAGGAGGTCTACTCCCTCTTCGCCAACCCCAACGCCGCGCCCGTGCTCGACGCCCTCGCCCCGCCGGGCCCGGTGGAGTTCGTGGTCTTCGGCGTCGCCACCGACTATTGCGTGCGCGCCGCCGCGCTCGGGCTCCGCGACTGGATCGCCGCCCGCCCCGACCGCGCGGGCTCCCGCGTGGCGGTGGTGTCCGACGCCGTCGCCGCGGTCACCGCCGAGGGCGGCGCGGCGGCCCTGCGCGAGCTTACCGCCGCGGGCGTCGCGCTCGTCTCCACCGAAGCCATCACGGGCTGAGCCCCGACATCCTTCAGCTGGCCGGGGGCTCCTCGATCACCAGCGCTCGGTCGATCTCCGACAGCACCTCCGCGATCGCCTCGCGCGCCGACTGCTCCACCTGGCGCGCGTGGTCGCGGGTGCGCTCGAGCTCCTCCTTCGAGCGGGCCTGCGCCTCGTCGGCGCGCCGGCGCGTGGCGTGGAGCTCGTCGGCCAGGTCGAGCGCCAGCAGCGCGAGTATGGTCGGCATGCCCGCCCCCTTCGCCGCCCGCTGGATGGCCTCGACCCGCTCGTTGACCATCCCCGCGAGGCGCTCGATGTGCTGCGGGTCGGCGTGGGCGCTGAGCCGCAGGCGCTGTCCGGCGACTTCGACCGCGACGGTCTGCTTGGTCTGCGTGGCGTTCGACACGGCGGGCCTTCAGTACCACAGGTGACGACGGACGGCGCGAGCATCGCGGCCGGTCGGCGGCTCTGCTAGCGTGCCGGCCGTCCGCCTCGTCGACCGCTCCGAAGGAGAAATCCGTTGCAACCCCGCACCGCGCATCGCTGGCTGGTCCTGGCTTCCCTCTCCCTGGCGGCGGCGTGCAGCGCGTCCGGCTCGGCCGACCTCGGCGTCTCGGGGCCCTTCGGCGCGGACGCCAGCGTGCGCCGCGACGGCGCGGCCACGGACACGGGCCGGCGCGTCGACACGGGTCGCGCGGTGGACACAGGCGTGGCCCCCGTCCGCGACGGCGGCGCCCCCATGCCCGACGGCGCCGCGAGGGGAGACTCGGGCGTGGTGGCCCCTGGCAAGGACGGCGGCGCACCGTCGCCCGGCTGTGGGGCGCGAGAGATGTGCGGCAACGGGCTCGACGACGACTGCGACGGCCGCGTCGACGAAGACTGCGCGTGCATCCCTGGCATGACGCAGCGGTGCTTCCCCGGCGACCCGGCCCTCGCGGGCCGCGGGGTGTGCGTGTACGGCACCTCGACCTGCGAGGGCACCGGGGAGTTCGGCACCTGGAGCGCGTGCGTGGGCGCGGGGGCGCCGCGGGAGGTCGAGTGCGGCCGGGGGATGGACTTCCGCTGCAACGGCATGGTCGACGAGGGCTGCGAGTGCGCGGTGGGCTCCACCCGCGCCTGCTACACGGGGCCTGCGGGCACCGAGGCCCGCGGGGCCTGCCGGCCGGGCATGCAGACCTGCACCGCGGTGGCCGGCGGCTCGGCCTGGGGCGCCTGCGCGGGCGAGATCACCCCGGGGGCGCGCGACCTCTGCGACGGCGTCGACCGCGACTGCAACGGCACCGCCAACGACGGCTGCACCTGCGCCATCGGCGCCAACCGCCTGTGCTACACGGGCCCCGCGGGCACGCAGTCGGTGGGCGTCTGCCGCGGGGGCACGCAGCCCTGCGTGCGCGGCGCCGACGGCGTGAGCACCACCTGGGGCGCGTGCGTCAACGAGACGCGCCCGGGCGCGGAGGTCTGCGCCAACGGGCTCGACGACAACTGCAACGGCGCGGTCGACGAGGGCTGCCCCCCGCCGATGACCATGGCCTGCCCGACGGGTCAGCCGCGCTGCGGGAGCGTGTGCTGCGCCGCCGGCGAGGCCTGCGCGGCCAACATCTGCGTGGGCAACGGCCAGCTGCGCTTCACCCTCACCTGGGACGTGTTGGCCGACCTCGACCTCCACGTAGAGCCGCCCTGCGGCACGGAGATCTACTACGGTCGGCTGTCGGCCTGCGGCGGCACCCTCGACCGCGACTCGTGCCCCGCCCTGCGGGCCACCGACTCCGCCGACCGCTGCAACGGCCCGGAGAACATCTTCTGGCCCGCCGCCCCGGCGACGGGCACCTACCTCCTGTGCGTCAACCCCTGGCAGATGAACAGCGGCACCACCGCCCGCTGGACCCTCAACGTCTACCGCGGCGCGATGCTCATCCGCACCTTTACGGGCACCCGTAACAGCAGCACGAGCTACGTGCGCTGCAGCCGCACCGCCTCCTCCTTCGTGGGCGAGATCACCCTCTAGAGCGGTGGCCTGACGGGTCTGATGCGAGACCTCACCCCCAACCCCCTCTCCATGAATGGAGAGGGGGC
>CAIOSS010001023.1 GCA_903860995.1 uncultured delta proteobacterium
CTCGACGGTGCCGCGCGCGGGCGCGCCGGCGGAGTCGAGCTGGCGCCCCTGGTGGATCATCGTGCGCGGCACTTGAGCAGGCGAGAGAGCGGGTAGGAGGAGGAGCGCGGCGCCGGTGAACAGCGCCGCGGCGAAGGCAGTGTGACGGGGGCGTCCCATGACCCGGGACGCTACCGCATCAGCCCGCGTTCTTGAACACGGCCATCACGTCGGCGAGCAGCTGGAGGGCGTCGGGGCGCGAGCGCTGGAACGCGTTGCGACCCATGATCGAGCCGAAGCCGCCGCCGGCTGCGATCTCCTGGACCTCCGCGAGCAGCGCCGGGGTGTCCTTGGCCTCGCCGCCCGAGAAGATCACGATGCGCCTGCCGTTGAAGGCCGACTGCACCACGTGGCGGATGCGCTCGGTGAGGGTCTTCGTCGGGATGCCGTACTTCTCGTAGACCTTCTTCGCCTCGGCCTGTTCGAGGAAGTCCTTCGGCGGCTTGACCTTGATGATGTGCGCGCCGAGCTGCGCGGAGATCTGCGCGGCGTAGGCCACCACGTCGATGGCCGTCTCGCCGTCCTTGCTCACGCCCTCGCCGCGGGGGTAGGCCCAGAGCACCGTCGCGAGGCCCTTGCTCTTGGCCTCGGCGGTGATGGCCCGGAAGTCGTTGTACTGCTCGTTGCGCGCCGACGAGCCGGGGTAGATCGTGTAGCCGATGGCGGCGCAGCCGAGGCGGAGGGCCTCGTCGACGGAGCCCGTGATGGCCGAGCACGCGGCGTGGCCCTTCGAGAGGGAGTCGCTGTTGTTGAGCTTCAGGATGAGCGGGATCTCGCCCGCGTACCGGTCGGCCACGGCCTCGATGAAGCCCAGCGGGGCCGCGTAGGCGTTGCAGCCCGCGTCGACGGCGAGCTGCACGTGGTACTCGGGGTCGTACCCGCCGGGGTTGGGGGCGAAGGAGCGCGCGGGGCCGTGCTCGAAGCCCTGGTCGACCGGAAGGATCACGAGGCGCCCGGTGCCCGCGAGGGTGCCGTGGTTGAGCAGACGCACGAGGTTGGCGCGGCTGCCGGGGTTGTCGCTGCCGTACCAGGACAGGATCTGTCGGACGCGTTCGGTGAGTGCCATGAGGACCTTTGTGTCTCCGCGTTGCGTGGGCTTGAACCGTCGGTACCGGTGTGACCGGTAGGGGGCCGATGTAGGGCGGCGCGACCGTACCCGAAGCCCCCGCGCGGGATCAATCGTCACGACGCCGGCCGGTACCCTGTGCGCGGACGGTTGCGGGGGCGGGCGCGATGGAGCAAGAGTGGTGAGACAAACCGGGCGCGTGCGCCGGAGAGGAGTCGAGGCTTCGATGACCTACCGAGATCCCCGTGAAGCGTTGCAGGCCGAGAACGATTGCTTGCGGCAAGAGCTGCGTGAGGCCCAGGAGGAGCTCGCCTCGGCGCGCGCCCCGACGGCCGCCACCGAGTACGAGCGCCGCCGCTGGGCCATGGGCATGCGCTGCCTGGGCAGCCTCGCGATGGTGGCTCCCTTCCTGGCGATGATGACCATGTGCGAGCACCGCGCGATGCGCCGCGCCGCGTGGCACTCCGCGATGGCCTCGAGCGCCGCGTCCGCGCACCTCCCGATGGCAACCGGGGGCCTCGGCGCCTGCCGACGGTCGACGGCGGCGCTGGGCTTCGAGCGCTTCACCACCGCCATCGAGCGCCCCGCGCGCGTCAGCGAGACCAGCAACATGGGCCTCCGCGCCGGCGAGGCGTGCACCGTGCGCGTGGCGCCGGTGTCGATGGTGGAGTTCAACTGCCACGTCGAGGTCGTGTGCGGCGGCCGTACCGTGTACGGCGCCCTCCCGACAGGCTACGCGCACTGCGACGTCGACCAGTCGCGGGTCACCCGGGCCTTCGACCCTGACCCGACGGCCCTCGACGGCGACGCGGCCGTCACCGCCGACTTCGAGACGAACCAGGTGATCATCCAGGACCGCGCGGGCAGCACCGCCTCCCGCACGGTGCTGACGCTCGATCACCCGCCCGCCACGCGCTGAGCGGGCGTCCGCCGACACATCGCCCCTCCCGCCACCCACCCACATCATCAGTCCCTGCCCTCGCCCGCAGCGAAGCAGAGGGCCGCGACCGCCCACCCGTCGGTTCCCGCCTGCCATCGACCTTGAGCCGGTTGTCAGGGTATGTCCAACACCTCGTGGACGTTGCGCCGGGTGCGTGCCATGTCGGCCTTCATGAGCGCGCTCGCGAGGCACCCCAACCCATCCATCGTCCACCTCCACACCGAGAGGGGCTGAGTACGTCGATGGCCGGCGGGCGCACCATCTGGCATCCGAGCTTCGCGCGCCTGCTGACACAGCGGGCGCCCCACTGGGCGGTGGTGCGTTCGGAGGTACAGCTCGGCGACGAGCCGCTGGTGGTCGACGACCTCATCGAACTGCGCGCAGACCAGGTCCACGACCCCAGCGATCGCGGCGAGACCCTGCGCGGGCTGTGGCCACACATCCGACGCGTGGGATTGATGGAGTTCAAGAGCGTGTCGCGGGCGCTGCGACGCGGCGATGTCTTCCGGCTCTTCGCTTACGGGTGGCTGTACCTCTCGCAGCGGCAGTCGCGCGCGGGCGGCGGAGAGTTGCTGTCGCTCGTGGAGCTCACGGTGATCCTGGTGGTTCCCTCGCGGACGCCGACGCTGGAGGACGAGCTGCGGGAGATGGGCATCGTGCTGCCCGAGGCCGCCGACGGGTATCACGTCGTGGCCGAGCGGGGCCTCAAGCTGGTGGTCGTCGATGTCACCGCGGCGGCCAACGCCGAGGACGATGACCTGCTCCGGTGGTTCGGGCGGGAGACCCCGCGCACGGTGGCCACGCGCCAGTGGGTCGGGCAGTATGTCGAACAACGAGGCGACCTGATGGACCACGCAAAAGAGCTGGAAGGCTACGAAGACTGGGAGCGAAAGTTCCTCGCGATGGTGCCCGTCGAGAAGCGACTGGAGGGCGTCGGGGCCGAGGAGCGACTCGCTGGACTCGGACCTGGTGAGTGGGCGCTCGCGCTGCCCCTCGACGCGCTGCAAGCGCTGCCCAGATCGATCGTCGATGGTCTTCCGCCGGCCGTGCGCGACGCCGTGCGCGCCCGCCTCGCGGGCTGAACCCTCTGTCCGCCTGCGTTGACACTCCCCTTCGCGCGGCGGTAGAGCCTTGGACCAAGGTGGGAGTGGCAGACGCACGATGAGCGACTCGACGACCCTCGCCGCGGGGAGCGCGTTCGGCCGCTACACGATCCA
>CAIOSS010001024.1 GCA_903860995.1 uncultured delta proteobacterium
GGGCTGCGCGTGGTTCGTCACGCTCACCGCGCGCGCTGCCGGCGTCGCGCCGCGCATCTACGACGTCGGCCACCACGCCTTCGTCGCCGCTCCCCCCGCGGGGTCATTTGACGCTCCCGCGGTGGTGCTTCTGCTGGTGGGCGCCGTGAACCACCCTACCGCCTCCCCTCCTCCCGCCGCCGCCTCGGCCTCCCCGCCTTCCACGGGCGGAGCGCCCGCGGTCGCGCCCGCGGCGCCTTCCCCCCGCGGCGTCACCGCGCCCGCCCGGAGCGCGCCCGCCATCTCGCGGGTGTGGCCCTGGCTGGTGGTCGGCGCTGTCCTGCTCGGCGTCATCGGCGCCGTGGTCATCCTCCAGGGTGAGCCGACGCCGCGCACGACCATCTCGGTCGTCCACCGGGGCGTCGAGTGAGCCGCCTCGTCGCCTGGCTCTTCGCCCTCGCCCTCAGCCTGGCCGGCCTCCCCGCGCTCGCCCAGCACGCGCACGACGACGCCCTCGCGGCCCGGGACGTCGCGCTCTCCATCCCCGCGGTGCCCGCCGACTACGCCACGGTGCAGCTCGGCCCGCTCGCCGTGAGCTACCCCCGCGCGATGCGGCCCGTCTTCGCCGATGCCCTCGGGCGCGCCGAGCGCGACGCCCGCGCGGTGGGCGCGCCCATGGGCATGACAGAGCTCCCGCGGCTGTCGGTGCGCCTCGTCCCCGACGACGCGGCGCTGCGCGCGCTCAGTCCGCCGGAGATGCCCCCGCCCCGCTACGCCTCGGGCGTGGCGTACCCCTCCATCGGGCTCACGCTGGTCTCGGCGCGGGCCCCGGTCACGGGCGACGCCACCCGCGTGGCCCAGGTGCTGCGCCACGAGCTCTCGCACCTCGCCTGGGGTGTGGCGACGGCTCAGGCGGCGGGGCCGCGGTGGTTCACCGAGGGCCTCGCGGTCGAGCAGTCCGGCGAGCACTCCTTCGAGCGCTTCCAGTCGATGGCCCAGGCGAGCTTCTCGCGCGGGCTCGCTCCGTGGGCGCAGCTCGACACGCGCTTCGCCGGGAGCGCCGAGCAGGTGGACGTCGCGTACGCTCAGGGCGCCGACATCGTGGCGTGGCTGTTACGCCGTGATGGGCCCGGGCGCTTCGCCGTGCTCGCCGAGCGGCTACGGGACGGCGACGCCTTCGCGGAGGCGATGCGGACGGCCTTCGGGGCGTCGCTCGCGGGCCTTGAGGAGGAGTGGCGCGCAGACATACGCAGCCGCTTCGCGCTGGCGCCGCTCTGGGCGGGCTCTGGCGTGGTGACGGTGGTGTTCCTGGCGATGATGGGGGCCGCGGCGCTGCGGCGCTGGCGCAGGTCGGCGAAGACCCGGGCGCGCTGGGCGGCCGAGGAGCGGGCGCGCCGTCAGCCGCCCCGCTGGGTAGTGGTGACGCCGGGGATGCGAGGGGAGTAGCGCGGATTCGGGGGATTCACCCTCCCGCGGAGTCAGCGGGAGGGCGGAGAAGGAGGGCTCTCAGGGGCCGATGCGCGGCGAGGTGGGCAGGAAGATGCTGACGCCGAGCGAGACCATCTGGTTGAAGCTGAGCGAGCGGTCGTCGGAGGTGATCCGGGACACCCGCCGCGCCGCAGTGGTTTCGAAGTAGGTCGAGACCAGGTCGGAGAAGCCCTCGCAGGACGCGTTGCCAGCCGGGCCGCAGCGGGTGGCAGTGGAGTTCTCGTCGGTGCCCGAGCGGTTCCAGGAGAACGGCGTGGCGCGGTACTCGACGTTGACCGACACGAAGCGGTTGATGAAGAAGTTGAGGCCGAAGCCGAAGGTCGGCGCGACAGCCAGACGACTCGCCCGCTCGGTCTGCGAGCGCGCCCAGGCCGCACGCACGTTGGCTGCCGCGACCGCGTCGAGACCGGCGGTCTGCGACTGGAGGCCCGCGGCGGGGGTGTCGGCCCGCTCGGTGACGCCGACCACCGCGACGCCCGCGACGAAGTACAGGTCGAGGTCGGCGACGAGGTTCTGGAACAGCGCGAACTTCCCGCGCAGCGGGATGAAGGTCGCGTAGAGGTCGATCATGTAGTTACGGCGTCCGACCTGGTCGGGGAAGTTCGCCCGGCTGGCGATA
>CAIOSS010001025.1 GCA_903860995.1 uncultured delta proteobacterium
CAAGCTGGTGGGCTCGCGGGTGGCATGGGTGCCGGTGGCGGCGCTCGCGGTGGCGCTCATCTACACCCAGGGCTTCGTGGTGGCGCTTTCGGAGCACATGTCGCCGCGCGGCGTGTGGGCGGTGATCCGCACGCTTCGCCATGGCGACGAGCCCGTCGCGCGCTTCGGCGGGCCGAGCGACGACCCGGCGACGCGCTACTACACCCAGGTCGTACCGGAGACCCTGCGCTCCGAGGACGACGCCGTGCGCTGGCTCACGGGCCCGCGCCGGAGCTTCCTCGTGCTCGGCAACGACGTGTTCCCGGCGCTCAATCGCGCGTATCGCCGGGAGCGCCACCAGAACATCCCGGTCGCCGACGCGAGCAACAGCAACCTCTTCGTCGCGGTGAGCGACCTCGAGGGGCGCCCCAATCGCAACCCGCTGGAGCCCTGGGTGCAGTCCGCCCGACCGCGGATGCGCCACGCCGCGCGCGAGCCGTCGGTGTTCGAGAACACGTACGAGTACATCGGGTATGACCTCGACTCCAACGGGCTGAGCTACGTGCCGCTCGGCGGGTCGTTCAAGGTGACCTTCCACTTCCACGTGATCGCCGACGCGACGCGCAACTGGCAGCTCTTCGTGCACACCGACGGGCAGGGCCCGCGCATCAACGGCGACCACGAGGGCGTCGGCGGCCGGTACGCGACGCGGCACTGGCAGCGCGGCGACTACATCAACGACCAGATCACGGTGAACGTGCCGTTGACGTACCGTCCGGGGGTCTACACGGTGTTCCTGGGCTTCTTCGATGGCGGCGATCGGATGCGGTTGGAGGGCGGCGATCACGACCGCGACAACCGGGTCGTCGTGGCTCGCGTGAACGTGCGGTGAGGCGACCATGAGCGGCGACAAGAAGGACGAAGGCCTCCCGGGCGATCGACTCTCGCGGGCATCGGTGCCGCCGGACGGCAACGAGCGGCGATCGTTCGTGCGCGTCGACGTCGGCAACTGGGACGTCGACTGCAACGACGGCGACAATTTCCTCTACTCGTACATCACCAACATCTCTGAGATGGGGATCTTCATCCACAGCCGCACGCCCCCGGACATCGACCGACCGCTTCGCCTGCGCTTCACCGCGCCCGGCGAAGAGGCGATGGACCTCGAGGGAGTCGTCGCGTGGATCAATCCCTACCGACCCAACGGGGAGAACCTCAACCCCGGCTTCGGCGTGCGCTTCACCAACCTCGCGCCCGAGCAGCGCGAGCGTCTGGTGGCCCTGGTGCATGCCATCGCGTACCTCCCCGACGACGCCTGACCCTGCCCGATCCGAGAGCCCGGGCCGCAGGGCTCAGGGGATGATCGGGCGCCCGGCGCCGCCGTTGTAGATCCCAACGATCTCCTCGTTGGTGAGCGCGCGCGACCAGATCGCGAGCTCGTCGAGCCGACCGTCGAGGGGGAGCGGGCCGATGCCGGTGAACCGCCGCCCGACGATGAGCGGGTTGCTGAGGGCCGGGATGGCGACCGCGTTGGTGGCGGTCGCTACGGAGGCCCCGTCGTAGAAGAGCGCGAAGCTGCTGCCCCGACGACGCACGACCAGATGGTGCCAGACCCGGTCGACGATCGAGAGGGGCGCGCTGGTCAGCACGGCGCTCGGGGCGCCGTACCACTGGAGCGAGCCGTCGGCGAGGCGGCCGAAGGTCCACCCCGGACCGATGGGGCCCCAGCGTTCGATGAGCGTCTGCTGGGCGGTCGAGCCGTTGAAGTTCACCCAGAGCTGCAGCGTGAAGTCGCTCGCCCCGAGCTCGAACGCCGCGTCGCTGATTGCACGATCGGCGTACTGGGCGGCGTTGTTGGGGAGGCTCAGGCCCTGACCGAAGACCCCGCCCGAGAAGGTAGGGCTCCCGACGATGCGCAGCGGGCGCGTCCCCGCGAGGTCGTTGCCGTTGCCATCGAAGGACCAGTACCCGACGAGGCCCACGAAGCCGCAGTCGCTCGCGACGCAGCCCTGCAAGAAGCCGCAGGCGCGGCCGCAGGCGCCGCAGCTATTGGCGTCGCTGGAGATGTCCGCCTCGCAGCCGTCGTCCGCTCGCCCGTTGCAGTCGAGGAAGGGCGCGACGCACGTCCGCGCACAGACTCCCGCGCTGCACTCCGCCGTGGTGTTGGCCCGCGCCGAGCAGACCGCGCCGCACGCGCCGCAGTGGGTCCTCGCCGTGCGGGTGTCGATCTCGCAGCCGTCGTCCGCTCGCACGTTGCAGTTCGCGAAGCCCGCGTTGCACGTCACCTGACACGCGCCGCTGACGCAGCTCGCCGCCGCGTTGGGCCGCGCCGCGCACGCCATGCCGCATTGCCCGCAGTGGCTCGTCGAGCTGCGGGTGTCGACCTCGCAGCCGTCGTCCGCGCGGCCGTTGCAGTCCGCGAAGCCCGTGTTGCAGGTGATCTGACAGGCCGCGCCGGTGCAGGTCGCCGCGGCGTTGGGCCGCGCCGGGCACGCAGCGCCGCACAGGCCGCAGTTGCTCGCGGAGGTGCGCGTGTCGACCTCGCAGCCGTCGTCGACGCGCCCGTTGCAGTCGGCGAAGCCCGCGTCGCAGGAGGCCATGCACATGCCCCGCGCGCATACCGGCGTCCCGTTGGCCACGGTGGCGCACGCCGCGCCGCAGGCCCCGCAGTGGGTGACCGCCACCCGCGTGTCGACCTCGCACCCGTCTTCGGACCGCCCGTTGCAGTCGGCGAAGGAGGTCGCGCAGGTCAACGCGCACCGCCCGGCGTCGCAGGCCGGCGACGCGTTGGCACCCGTGGGGCACGCGTTGCCGCAGGCCCCGCAGTGGCTCGTCGACGCCCGCGTGTTGACCTCGCAGCCGTCCGTCGAGTCGAGGTTGCAGTCCGCGAAGTCGGCCTCACAGCGCTGACCGCACACGCCCCTGGTGCAGGTCGGCGTCGAGCGCGGCCCCGCGGGGCACGCGGCGTCGCAGGCGCCGCAGTGCATCGGGTTGGTCAAGAGGTCGGCGCAGGTGCGGCTGCAGCAGGACTGGCTCGCGCCGCAGCCGCGGTCGGGCTCGCACCACGGCACACAGCCGCCCGCCACGCAGTACCCGCGGACGCAGTGTTCGTCGCGCAGGCAGGCCACGCATGCGCGCGTCGCCACGTTGCAGTAGAGCGAGCGCCCGGCGTCGCCGCCGCCGCATCCTTCGTCGCTGCGGCAGCCCGGCACGCAGAGGTGTGATCCGTCGTCGCAGTGCTCGTCCGCCGGGCAGCGGTCATCTGCGGCGGTGCAGCGCACGCAGCGGCCGGCGGTGAGGTCGCAGGCGGGCGTGCCGGCGAGGTCGACGCAGTCGTCGCTGGTCGTGCAGCGGCCGTCTGCGTCGCGCGGCTGCCGGGTCTCCGCACGGTCTGCGGAGCCGTCGTCCGCCGGGGCGTCGACGAGCACGGCATCCATCGGGTCGGCGTCGTCGTGCGCGTCGGCCATCGGGTCGGGGACGATCACCTCCGGCGGGTTGCTGCATGCGATCGAGAGGAGCGCGACCACTCCCAGCGCCTTGCAACGGAGCGCCGACGAACCGACTCGATGGGACATCACGGCGACGAGCCTCTGCAGCTTAAGGGGACTTACGCGAGGGAGGGCCCCGATCGATCGCGCCAAAGGATGTAAAGGTGGACCCGGGTCGATACACCATGCCCTCGCGCGGGGCGTCAAGCCTGCACGCGCGCGGTGCGGGGGGAGGTGATCCGCCGCGGCGAGCAACCGGCGGAGCTGGGCCGGAGCCTTGCTTCGCTTCGGCCCCGGGACCGACACTCCGCCGGACGATGAAGCGCGCCCTGATGGCCGGGATCCTGGGGGCGATCGTCGGCGCCTGCGGCGACGGTATCTCGTCGGCCGCGGTTCGCGACGCGACGGTCGCCGAGCTGGCCCCGATCGTCGAGGCTCGCGACGCGCCCGCCGCCGAGG
>CAIOSS010001026.1 GCA_903860995.1 uncultured delta proteobacterium
CTCCGACGCGCGCGCGGCCCAGCGGTCGCTCGCCCGCCTCGACGCCGCGCAGCGCACCGCCGCGCTGGAGTCCGTGGCGCGCAGCCTCGACGCCCACCGCGCTCTCATCCTCGCGGCCAACGCCGAAGACCTCCGCCTCGCGCCGGAGTCCCTCGGCGCCGCGATGCGCGACCGCCTCGCCCTCACGCCCGCCCGCCTCGACGGCGTCATCGCCGCGGTGCGCGAGGTCGCCGCGATGCCCGACCCCCTCGACGAGGAGCGCCCGCTCGGCACCCGCCCCAACGGCCTGCGGGTGGCCCGCCGGCGCATCCCCCTCGGGGTCGTCGCGGTCATCTACGAGGCCCGGCCCAACGTCACCGCCGAGAGCGCCGCCCTCACCCTCCGATCGGGCAACGCGGTCGTCCTGCGCGGCGGCTCGGAGGCCCTGCGCAGCAACGCCGCGCTCGCCGACGCCGTGCGCGCCGGGCTCGCCGACGCCGGCCTCGACCCCAACGCCGTCAGCCTGGTGCGCGACCCCGACCGGGCGCTCGTCACCGAGCTGCTCCAGGCCACCGGCCGGGTCGACCTCGCCATCCCCCGCGGCGGCCACGCCCTGATGGACTTCGTCGACGCCCACGCCCGGGTGCCGGTCATCCGCCACGGGGCGGGGGTGTGCCACGTGTACGTCGACCGCGCGGCCGACCTCGCCATGGCCGGGGACATCACCGTCAACGCGAAGGTGCAGCGCCCCGGGGTGTGCAACGCCGCCGAGACGCTGCTCGTGCACCGCGCGGTGGCCGACGCCCTGCTGCCCGCCCTGGGCCGCCGGCTGCACGCCGCGGGGGTCGAGCTGCGGGCCGACGAGGCTGCGCTGGCCGTCCTCCGCCGCGCCGAGGTGCCCGCCCTCGCGGCCACCGAGCGCGACTGGGACACGGAGTTCCTCGGGCTGGTGCTGGCGGTGCGCTGCGTCGACGACCTCGACGGGGCGCTCGCGCACATCGCGCGGCACGGCACCGAGCACAGCGCGGCCATCGTCACGGCCGACGCCGACGCGGGCGAGCGCTTCCTCCGCGAGGTGACCGCGTCGTGCGTGCTCCTCAACGCCTCGACGCGCTTCAACGACGGCGGCGAGCTCGGCCTCGGCGCGGAGATCGGCATCTCCACCAGCCGGATGCACGCCTTCGGGCCGATGTCGGCGCGAGAGCTGACGGCGGAGAAGTTCGTCGTGCGCGGCGACGGTCAGGTGCGCGGCGCGGTGTGACGACCCCCATGGACTTCCGCATCGCCACCTTCAACTGCCGCGACTTCTTCGACGACGCCGTCCCCCACGTCATCGGGCAGCTCGACCGCGAGGGCTTCGGCATCTGGGCCCAGCGCCGGGCGCGCGCGCTCTTTCACCGCAAGCTGGAGGCCATCGCCACCACGGTCGCCCGCGCCGACGCCGACATCATCGCGTTCCAGGAGATCGAAGGGGCCCACGTGCTCGACGCGCTGCGCACCACCCTGGGCGACGGGCGCTACCTGCCCGCCGTCGCGGGCGTGGCCGACAGCCGGGGCATCGCGTGCGGGCTGCTCTCGCGCTTTCCCATCGCCACCGTCGAGACCCACGGCGCGGGCGAGCTGGCCTTCCCGGTCTTCGCCGACGGGGACGCGCGGCCCTTCGGGGCGAGGCTCCAGTCGCGGCGGGGCATCCTCGAGGTCACGGTCACCCTGCCCGACCAGAGTACCGTCGTGCTGATGGTGGTCCACCTCAAGTCCCCGCGGCCGGTGCCCAGGCTCGACTCGGGCGGCGAGTCCGCCGGCGAGAGCGGCCACTATGCGGCCGCGGAGGGAGCGGCCCGCGCGACCGTGATGCGCCTCGCCGAGGCCCTGCACCTCCGCTCGCGGGTCGACGCGCGGCTCATGCGCGATCCGCTGGCGCAGCTGGCGGTGGTGGGCGACTTCAACGAGGGCGCCGACGGGCCGACGGTGCGCTCGGTCGCGGGCGAGCTCGCGGAGATGCCCCGCGGCCGGCACGCCGACCTCGAGCTGTCGGCCTCCCTCGAGCGGGGCGTGCTGCACCACTGCGTGCGGGCGGTGCCGCCCGGTCAGCGGCATACGATCCTGCACCGCGGGAGCGGGCAGCAGTTCGATCACATCCTGGTGAGCCGGGGATTGTGGCGGCGCTTCCGCGGCGCGCGGGTGCTCAACGAGTCGCTGCGCGACGGGGTGGGCGAGGGGAGGGACGACGTCGAGTCCGACCACGCGGCGGTGGTCGCGACCTTCGGCTGATCAGTAGCCGTAGGCGTCCATGGCGGACGAGCGGTTCTGGAGCGAGGCGCCGCGGGTCGCCGCGGCGGAGGGGGCGGCCACGGCGCGGC
>CAIOSS010001027.1 GCA_903860995.1 uncultured delta proteobacterium
GCGCGCACCTCGCTCGCGGTCTTGGTGACCGCGCGCGACACGATGAACGACGGCAGCCCGGTGCGCTGCGCGAAGGCCGTCTCCACCAGCGCGGGCGTGAGCGCCTCGTCCTTCAGGCCCGGCTGCTCCAGGATCCATTGCAGCAGCCCCAGCGCGGGCCCCGGCTGGAGCTGCGCCCGCAGGAAGCGCGACGTGAGCTGCACCATCGCGCGGCGCACGGGCTCGTCGACCTGCCGCCCCGCGCCCTCGGCCACGCGCTGGATCACCGCGTCGACCTGCGCGGGGTCGAGGGGCGCCACGTCGAAGCGCTGGAAGAGCCGGGTGAAGCCCGGGATGCGGTCCATGGTGCGCACGCGGTCGACGCTGAGCTCGACCACGACGTTGAGCTCGCCCGCTTCCATCAGCGGGCGTAGGGCGTCGAGCACGTTGTCCGTGGAGGTGTCCGAGGCGCCGGCGGTGTTGAGGTTCCACGCGTCGGTGAAGAAGAGCACCTCGTTGCGCTCCCGCGACTGCCGCACCCACGCGCGCAGCTTGGACTGCCAGTCGCCGAGGTAGTGGGTGCCGCTGAGCAGGTCCATGGAGGAGACGCGCACCACGCCGCCCTCCCCCCGCGCCACCCGCGCGGCGTGCACCCCCTGGAGCACCGCGGTCTTGCCCACCCCCGGGGGGCCCACGAGCATCACCGAGCGCCCCACGGTGAGCTGCTCGTCGATCTTCGCGATCAGCTCGTCACGGTACGGCACCCCGAGGTCCAAGCCCCCGAGCGAAAACGGGGAGAGCGTCCGCCGCTCCTGGACATACAACCCGTAGTAATCCTTTTCGGCCACGGTGGAACCATACCATCGGGCGTTGACCCGCCACCCCCGCGCCGTGTTCTCCTCGGCGCCCGATGGCCCGCCGGCTCGACTTCTGGTTCGACTACACCTGCCCCTACGCCTACCTCGCGAGCGCCCGGGTGGAGGCCCTGGCCGCCCGCACCGGCGACGCCCTGCGCTGGCGCCCGATGCTCCTCGGCGGGGTGTTTCGCGCGCGAGCCACGCCGCAGAAGCTCTTCGCGACGCTGTCGTCGCAGAAGGCGAAGCACAACGCCGACGACCTCGCCCGCCAGGCCGAGGAGCTCGGCGTCGGGCTCGTGATGCCCCCGGGGCACCCGCTGCGCTCGGTGGAGGCCCTGCGGGCGACGCTGGCGACGGGCTGCGACCCGCGGGTGATCCACGGCTTCTACCGCGCGTACTGGGTGGAGGGCCGAGCGATCTCCGACCCGGCGACGATGCGCGACGTGCTGGCCGCCGCGGGCCACGACGCCGACGCGGTGCTGCGCGCCGTGGAGGGGGACGCCCTGCGCGACGCCCTACGCTCCGAGACCGACCGCGCGGTGGCGCTGGGCATCTTCGGCGCGCCGGCGTACGTGCTCGACGACGCGACCCTGTACTGGGGCTACGACCGGGCGCACTTCGTCGAGGGCCTCACCCGCGAGGCCTATTTCGCTCAACCCAGAAAGGACAAGCCCATGGCACACACGCTGGAGATCTATTGGGACTTCTCATCGCCCTACGCGTACCTCGGGGCGACGCAGGCGAAGGCCCTGGCCGAGCGCACCGGCGCGACCCTGGTGTGGCGGCCGATGCTGCTCGGCGGGCTGTTCAAGTCCATCGGACAGGAGCTGGTGCCGCTCAACACCTGGAGCGACGCCAAGCGGCGATACACCTTTGATGACATGAACCGCTGGGCGGAGTTCTGGGGTGTGCCCCTCAACTTCCCGTCGGTGTTTCCGGTCCATAGCATCAAGGCGATGCGAACCTGGCTCGCGCTCCCCGAGGGGCGCCGGGATGCCTTCCGCGAAGGGGTGTTTCGCGCCTGCTGGGCCGAGGGGAAGGACATCGGCGACGAGGCCGTGCTGGCCGAGCACATCGGCGACGACGCGGCGGCGGTGCTCGCGCGCACCAACGACCCGACGGTGAAGCAGGCGCTCATCGACGCAACGAAGCACGCCGAGGCGCAGGGGGTGTTCGGCGCGCCGACCTGGGTGGTCGACGGCACCGAGCTCTTCTGGGGTCAGGATCGCATCCCGCTGGTGGAGCGCGCCCTGCGGCGATAGGCCCGGCGGATCGAGGGGCGCGCGGAGGCGCTTCCCTCCGATGCCGCGTCGGGGGTACCGTCCGCGGGGGTCCTGACGGGGGACCAGCACCTCACCTCCTCACGCCGCACGAGACGCCGGTGAATACCCGCAACCGCACCCTCCTCGCCCTCAGCCTGACCGCCGCGCTCGGCGCCCTCCCCCGCACCGCGCAGGCCGACGAGCGCACCGAGGCGCGCCGACACTTCCGCGCGGGCCTCGACCTCGTCACGGCGCGGCAGTACGTGCGCGCCATCGAGGAGTTCCAGGCGGCCTACGCCATCCTCCCCAACGTCAACGTGCTCTTCAACATCGCCCGGGCCTACTCTGACCTGGGCGAAGCCGACCGCGCCATCGACTTCTACCAGCGCTACCTCCAGGGCGATGTGCCCGACCGCGCCGAGGTCGAGGCCACCCTCCGCGCGCTGGAGCAGCAGCGCCGCCGCGCCTCTTCCGCCCCGGTCGAACCGCCCCCGGGCATCGGCGCCCCGCCGGGCTCCGACGCCCCGCCCCTGGTGAGCCCGGTCATCCCCCTCGGGGTCCTGTCGCCCGAGCAGGTCGTCGCGCTGCGCAACGCGGTCAACACGCTGATGCAGCTCACCGGCAACGCCGCCGCAGGCGCTACGCC
>CAIOSS010001028.1 GCA_903860995.1 uncultured delta proteobacterium
CCCGCGCCGTCGACGTGCGCGCCCCCGCTGGGGCCGTCGGCGTGGCCGCCACCCTCGCCGTGATCGCCCGCGACGCCGCGGGCTACCTCACCGCGTCCCCGTGCGGCGCCCCGGTGCCTGCGACGTCCAACATCAACTTCGCCGCGGGCGAAGTCGTCGCCAACGCCGTGCTCTCGGGCCTCGGCGCGGGGCAGCTCTGCCTCACGTCGTCGGTCGACGTCGACGCGCTGGTCGACATCACCGGGTACCTCTCGGCCGCGGCGCCGCTCTCGTACTACGCCCTCTTCCCGCAGCGGCTGCTCGACACGCGCGCCGCGACCACGCCCTTCACGGGCCGCGTCGCGGGCGGACAGGTGCTGCCGCTCGCGGTCCAGGCGCTGCCGGGGATGCCCGCGTCGGTCGGCGCCGTGGTCGCGAACCTCACGGTCACCGGCGCCGAGGCCCCGGGCTACCTCACGGCCTACCCCTGCGGGGCCGCCGCCCCGGAGGCCTCGTCGGTGAACTTCCCGGCCGCTGGCACCGTCGCCGGGCTCACCGTGACCGCCGTCGGCGCGGGCTCGCTCTGCCTGCGCAGCAGCGTGCGCGCGCACCTCATCGTCGACCTCGTGGGCGTGTGGGCGGCGGCGCCCGCGGCGATGCCCGACGCGGGGGTGACGGTGCGCGACGCCGGGATGACGGCCGTCGACGCGGGGACGATGATGCCCGACGCGGGGGTGGCGATCGTCGACGCCCCGGCGACGCGCGATGCGGGCTCGGCGACGGACGTTGCGGCGACGGACGTTGCGGCGACGCGAGATGCCGGTCGTGATGTGGGCGTGGCCCGTGATGTGGGCGTGGAGGCGGGCGAGATCGCGGGCTCGTGCGGCTGCCGGACGACCGGGCGCGGGGACGGCCGCGGGGCGGCGCTGCTCGTCGCCGCGGCGCTGGCGTGGATGGCGGGGCGTGGACGGAGGCGGGAGTGATGGAGTCACGGCCACGGTGTTCGGTGTTCATCGCGCGGCGCGGCGAGGGCTTCCACCCAGGCACGCCGTCGGAGCTGGTCACGGCGCTGCATCGCGAGGGCGTGCGGCGGGTGTACGTGGACGGCGGGGCGACGATCCGGTCGTTCCTGGGCGCTGGGCGGGTCGACGACCTGACGGTGTCGCTGGTCTGAGCACCCGCCCTGGGCCTGCGAGCACCGGCCTGGGCGGGTGCTCGGCTCAACCCGTCAGAACTCTTGCGACGCGGTACCAGGTACCTTCCCCATGGCGACGTGAACGTTTGAGAGGAGCACCCACCCGATGCAACGACGCACCCTCGGAACCAACGGCCTCGATGTCTCCGCCCAGGGCCGCGGCTGCATGGGCATGAGCGCCTTCTACTCGGGCCGCGACGACGCCGAGTCCACGGCCACGCTCGAGCGCGCCGCGAAGGTGCACCCCATCGCCGCAGTGCAAACCGAGTACTCGCTCTGGAGCCGAGACCCCGAGGACGGCGTGCTCGCCGCCTGCCGCCGGCTCGGCATCGGGTTCGTCGCGTACAGCCCCCTCGGCCGCGGCTTCCTGACCGGGCAGATCAAGCGCTACGAGGACCTCGGCGAAGACGACTACCGCCGCCACAGCGCGAGCTTCCAGGGCGACAACTTCCGGCCATGCGTCGAAGCTCGCGCAGACCTCACCCCCGCTGCCGCGCGCCCCTCTCCATGAATGGAGAGGAGCTGCGATCACCTGACAGCTCGTCGTGAAACGCAGCCCTTCCAGGAGCCCCTCGCCATTCATGGCTACGCATTGGCCAAAAGTGTAGGTGCGCTGGCGCGAGGCTCCCGCGAGAGC
>CAIOSS010001029.1 GCA_903860995.1 uncultured delta proteobacterium
CTCGCGCAGCTACCTCCTGCGCGCCGACCCCTCGCTGGTGTTCCGACGCATGGGCGATGGGGTCGATCGCCTGCGCTTCGTCACCGTCGAGGTCGCCGCGTCCCGCCCCGAGCGGGTGTACGCCTCGGGCTTCGACGACTCGCCCTCGCGCACCCCGCGCCTCGTGCGCAGCGACGACGGCGGCGCCACCCTCGTAGGCATCACCCCCACGGAGTCGCTCGGCGACCTGGCGTACATCTCCGGGGTCGATCCCACGGACCCGCAGGTGTTGTATGTGCGCGTCGTCGAGGGCCTCGGCTCCACCCTCCTGCGCAGCGCCGACGGCGGTGACCACCTCGCCGTGGTCGCCCGCACCGTCGACCCGATGCTCGCCTTCGCCCTCTCGGAGGACGGTGCGACGGTCTGGTACGGCAGCGCCGACGGGGGCCTCTACCGCTCCACCGACCGGGGGCTGCATTTCACCTCCATCGGGATGATCCCCGCGCTCGGACTGCGCTTCCACGGCGGCGCCCTCTGGCTGGTCACCGACTGGCTGCGGCACCCTTGGGCCCTCGGTCGCTCGATGGACGGCGGCGAGCACTTCGACCCCGTGCTGCGCTTCGAAGACGTCCCCGGTCCCCCTGCGTGCGCGTCGCCCTCCGAGGCCACGTCCATCTGCATCGACCGCTGGCCGGCCTTTCGCTCGACCATCGAAGCCCCGGCGCGACCCGACGCCGGCGCCCCGCGCGACGCTCCCGCCATCCCCGACGCCGTCGCCTCGGGCGACGTCCCCGTCGCCAGCGATGTCGGGTCAATCGCCGACGCCCCGGGCGCCCGCGACGTCGGCGGCACTCTCGCCGACGCCACGGCGCCCGCCGACACCGGCACCGCGCAGATCTCCATCGGTCGCGACTGCGGCTGCCACGCAGGCACGGGTCCCACCTTGGGCGGCGGGTGGGCCGCGGCGCTGCTCGCGATCGTCGCCCGGCGACGAAGACGAGTTTCGATTGCGACGGGATTGCACTAGCATCACGGCCAGAGGTGAGCGCGATGACCGTCCGCGGGCGAAACAGCCTGACAGCAGAGGAGATCCGGGAGCGGGTGCGCGCCGCGGGGCTGCGGGTGACGGCCCCGCGGGTGGCGGTGATCCAGCAGCTCCAGGCGGCGATGGCGCCGATCACCCACGCCGAGCTGGCCACCTCGCTGGCCTCGCAGGGGTGGGACCGCGCGACGATCTACCGCAACCTCACCGACCTCACCGAGGCGAAGCTCCTGCAGCGCACCGACGTGGGCGACCACGTGTGGCGCTTCGAGCTCTACCGTGAGCAGGGCGGGGCCGACCACGCCGACGCGCGGCACCCCCACTTCGTGTGCGGCGACTGCGGCGAGGTGCAGTGCCTCCCGCTCGACACCGTGCGGGTGGTGGGCGGCCGCGGGCTCCCGAAGTCGCTCAAGGGCGACGCCGTGGAGATCCAGGTCAAGGGCCGCTGCGACCGCTGCGCGTGAACTGATCGGTGCTCCTTCCTGCGCTCGCGCTGTCGGTCCTCGGACTGCTCCTGGGGGCCGCGCTGGTCACCCTCGGGAGGCGGCAGGCCTTCGCGTCGGCCGCCCTCGACGGCTTCAGCCTGGGCTTCGTCCCCGCCGTGCTCGCGCTCCGGATGCTCCCGCACGCGATGGGCTCCCTCGGCGTCCGCGCGCTCGCCCTCGCCGCGCTCGCCTACGCCGCGCTCTGGTGGGTCGACCGCCGCGCGCACGCCCGCGACCACGCCGCGGCGCACCCCTTCCACCCCGCCGCGGGCGCGGGCGCCGGGCTCCTCGTGCCCATGCTCGCGTTGCACGGCATGAGCGACGGCGCCGCCCTCGCGGTCGCGCTCTCCTCCCGCGGCGTGGGCGCGAGCATGGCCGCCGCGCTCATCCTCCACCGTATGCCCGAGGGGCTCTTCATCGCGTCGTCGATGCTGCCCAGCGCGGGGCGCTCCAAGACCGCGGTCGCGCTGGTCGCGCTGGCGCTGTCCACGGTCGTCGGCGCGGCGCTCGGCCAGGCGCTCCTCGACGCCATCCCCGACGCCCTCTTCGACGGCGCGCTCGCGCTCGGCGTCGGGGCGATGCTCCGGCTCGCGATGCACTCCCACGCGCCCCGCCCCGCCACCGCGCGGGCGCGCTCGCTCGCCGGCCTGGCCTTCCTGGGCGGCGTCGCGCTGGTGCTCGCGCTGCCCGACCCGGCGGGCCTCTTTCGCCGCGCGCACCCGCAAGAGCTCTCGGTGCAGGCCGCGCTCATCCCCCTCTTCGTCGAGACCGCGCCGTCGATGCTCCTCGGGCTCCTGGGCGCCGGTCTGCTGCGCACCATGACCCGCGCCCGCCCGGAGGCCTGGCTGCGCGGCGGCGGGAGCCTCGCCCAGGCCCTCCGCGGGACCGTCTTCGGCGCCCCCCTCCAGGTGTGCTCCTGCGGCGTGCTCCCGGTCGCCCAGGGGATGCTCCGAGCGTCGCTCCCCGTGGCCGCCGTGACGGCCTTCATGGTGGCGACCCCGGAGCTCGACGTGGGCGGCTTCGTCCTCTCGGTGCGCCTCCTCGGGCTCCCGCTGGCCGTCGCGCGCTTCGTCGCGGGGGCCACCCTCGCGGTCGGCGTCGGGGTCGGGGTCGCCGCGGTGGCCCGGCGCGTCGCGCTGCGCGTGCCGGCGAAGCCCCAGCGTCGCCACGGGTTGCTCTCTGCGCCGAGGCCCCTCGCGAGCCTGCCGCCGCCGGCCGACCGCTCGCCCGCCGGGGTGCTCCGCGCGGGCCTCGACAGCTTCGACCAGGTCGCGGCCTGGTATGTGTTCGGGCTGCTGCTCGCGGCGGGCTTCGAGGCGGCGGTGCCGCCGGGCACCCTGGCCCGGGCGCTCGGGGCCTGGGATGTCCCGCTGACGGCCGCGCTCGCCGTCCCGGTGTACGTGTGCGCGCAGGGCGCGACGCCGCTTGCGGCGATGATGGTGCACAAGGGCCTGTCGCCGGGCTCGGCCCTGGCGCTGCTGCTCGTGGGCCCCGCCACCAACGTCGCCGCGTGGCGGATGCTGCGCCAGGCCCTGGGCGCGCGCGTCGCGTGGAGCTTCGCCGCGGCCTCGCTCGCGGGCGCGATCGCGCTCGGGGCGCTGGTCAACCGGATCGTCCCGGCAGGCACGCTGCCCGAGATCCACGCCCTCGCGTCGCACGAGCACCCCCCGTGGGAGCTGGGCGCGGCTACCGTGCTCGCGCTGCTCCTGGCCGGCTCGGTGCTTCGGCTCGGCCCTCGCGGGTGGATCGCCACCATGAGCCCGTCGGGCGCACCCACCGCGCACGAGCACCACGAACACCGCCACTGACGCCTCTCCGTCGCTGCCACACCCCCCGAGGAAATCCCATGAAGTCCTGGCTCCCGGCTCTTGCATTGCTGTCCGTCGGTGCCTGTTCGGAGGCCCCGTCGGGCACGGTCGTCGAC
>CAIOSS010001030.1 GCA_903860995.1 uncultured delta proteobacterium
AGCGCCAGGGCGCGGTCGAGGTCGGGCAGCTCGCGGGCGCACCGCAGCGCAGACTCCGCGTCGCCCGCGGCCTCCCACGCGACGGAGGCCTCGCCGAGCTGTCCCAGCACCTCGTGGCTCCGGGCCTCCTCGGCGTGCTCCCGGGGGTCGAGCGCGCGCAGCACGTCGAGGGCGTCGCGGCCGTGGCCCTCCTCCCGCAGCGTGACCGCCACCCGGCGCCGCAGGGCCCGCTCGGCCGCCGCGAGCGCCGGGGACTCGTCGGCGAGCACCCGCCGCGCCTCGGAGACCGCATCGAGGAGCTTCAGCCGCGCCGCTCGCCCGGACGGGAGCAGCGCAGACTCCCGCCCGGCCACCCACGCGCGCAGCACCTGGTCGAGGGGGTCGCGCAGCTCGGGGCACTCCGCGAGCACCTCGGGCCCGAGGGCGAGCAGGGCGCCCGCGCTCGAGCCCGTGTCGGCGTCGCCCTTCCAGAGCTCGCGGGCGAGCAGCGAGGCCTTGGCGGCCAGCTTGAGGTCGCCCATACGCAGCGAGCGGTGGGCCTCGTCCATCAGCTCCGGGGCGTCGAGGGCGCCGTCGTGCGCGGCGCTCACCCACGCGGCGCGCCCGAGCAGGCGGTGCACGTCGCGGCGGAGGGTGGGGTCGCTCACGCCGCAGCGCGAGTCGGCGCGCCCCAGCAAGCCCCGGGCGTGGCGCAGCCGGTCGAGGGCGCGGCGGGGGTGGGCGTGCAGCAGCGCGGTGGCCTCGTGGAGGTACTCCAGCACGAGCTCCTGCGGGGAGGCGTCGTCGCGCGCGAGCAGCGCGAGCAGGGCGTCGGGCCCGATGCTGGCGACGTAGCCCTCGAGGGGCCCACCCTGGTCGTCGACGCACAGGCGCTGGAGCGCGCCGTCGCCGCCCGGGTCGTCGCCCACGTCGAGGAAGATCACGGTGTCGGTGGCGCGGCTGAGGGCGACGCGAAACTGGTCCGCCCGGGTGCGGGCGCGCAGGCTCTGGACCTGGTCGTTCTTGCGGGCGCGCAGGGCCTCGATCTCGCGGATGCGCCGGGCGCCGTCGACGATGGCCACCACGGAGAAGTCCAGGCCCTTCACGGCGTCGCTGCTCCACACGTCGAGCCCGTCGGGCTGCAGCTCGGGCGGCACCCGCGCGCCGGGGAAGACCAGCACGGTGCTCGGCCGATCGAGCAGGGCCTTGCCCACGCGCGCGAGGGTCGCGGCGTCGGGCACGCGGCACCGCAGCACGCGCCCGGAGACGGACTCCTCGATCTCCAGGTCGGCGCGGCCCCGCGGGCGCTGGGCCTTGTCGAGGTGCTGGTAGAGCGCCCACGAGCGCTCGACCAGGGTGGCGATGGCGCGGGGCGAGCGCACGTTGCCCAGCAGGTCGAAGGTGGTCCCGGCGCCGAGGGTGGGGGCGACGGCGTCGGCGAAGGCGCCCCAGTCGAAGTCCGTCGGGCGCACGGTCTGGCTCTCGTCGCCGGCGACCATCACGTCGAGCGGGGCGTCGCGCCCGGCGCTCGCGGACTCCACCAGGGCGGCGAGGAGGGCGACCTCGACCAGGGTGAGGTCCTGCACCTCGTCGACGAAGACGGCCTGCACGTCGTGGAGCACCTTCGGGGGCTTCGCCCCGGCGCGCACCTTGTCGAGCGCGCGGCGGGCCCACCACGGGTCGCCCACGATCTCGGGCAGGAGGCGTGGGTCGAGGGCCATCACCGCGAGCACGGCGTTGCGGGCGGTGCGCTCGTCGAGGGTCTTCGCGCGCAGCTTCACGAAGGCGTCCTCGCGGAGCAGCGGGCCCTCGCACC
Source organism: uncultured delta proteobacterium (assembly GCA_903860995.1). GTDB lineage: Bacteria > Myxococcota_A > Polyangia > Polyangiales > SCUS01. The sequence goes on from CAIOSS010001030.1 coordinate 1,796, forward strand.
CGGGGGCGCCGCGGAAGGGCGTCGGGAGGGCGGCGCCGGCGATCCAGGCGTGGAGCTCGCCGAAGAGTTCTTCGGGGTGCTTGTCCCACGGGGCGAACTTCCGGGGCGCCTGGTCGAGGCACTGGGCGAGCACGGTGATGCGCGCGGACAGGGGCGCGACCACCGCGGGGGCCGAGGGGAGCACCTTGCGCAGCAGCTCGCCGAAGGTGAGCACCGTGATCAGCCCGGGCTCCGGGGCGAACTGCTCGAAGAAGTCCCGCGCTCGCTCGGCCAGGAGGGTGTTGTAGGTGAGGTAGAGGGTGCGCTGCCCGGGCGCCGCGAGGGCGGCCTGCTGGAGCACGGTGGTCTTGCCGGTGCCGGGCTGGCCGCGCAGCACCCGGAGGCGCACGCGGGCCTCGATGGCGTCGGTCTGGGCGCGCAGCAGCTCGGGGAAGAGCCCGTTGCCCTTGAGCTCCTGGCCGGGGAGGGACACCCACTGGTCGGGGCCGCCGGGGTCGAGGGCGTCGGGGGTCTCGTCGTGGTGGCGCACCGCGCGCACCAGGATCTCCATGGGGCCGAGCGCGAGGTGCTTCACCGGCGGCGAGCCCGCGCGCGCCCACCACAGGTAGAACTGGTGCCCGTTGTTGCCCCCGAGGTCGGTGCGCAGCCAGCCCTTGCCGCGGCCCTGCACGCCCTTCACCTGCGGCGGCATCCCCTGCGCGGCCAGCTGCGCGAACACCAGTCGCGCCCGCTGCTGGAGCTGCCGGTCGCTGCGCGGGTCGTCCATCCAGTCGAGCACGTCCTGGTGGATGAGCAGCTGACGGCGGCGCGGTGCTTCGGTGGGGCGCGAGGTCATCGGTCGTCAGGGTACACCGCGGGACCCCGGGAGGTTCCCGGCGCTCTTCGTCCGGGTCGACGGGTCGGCGCGGAGCCAGGCGATGGAGTTCCCGCGCTCGCACGAGATCGGCCGCGCGCTGCGGCATCGGCTCTGGCCGACGTCCAGAGGTCAGGGCCCGCGGCGGGTGTACGATCGCGCCATGGAAGCGACGGCGATCAAGCACGGCATCTCGATGGAGGAGTACCTGGCCTTCGAGCGCGACGCCGAGGAGAAGCACATCCTCTGGGACGGCGAGGTCTTCGCGATGTGGGCGATGGCGGGCGCGTCGCCGACGCACAACACGATCGCAACCAACACACTCATCACGATTGGTACGGCGCTCCGTGGCGGGTCGTGTCGGGTCTTCAACTCCGACCAGAAGGTGTGGATCCCGCGCAAGGGCGGCATCGTGTACCCCGACGCCACGGTGATCTGCGGGCGCCTCTCGCTCCGCGAGGGAACCACCGACGTCGCCACCAACCCCTCGCTCATCATCGAGGTGCTATCGCCGGGGACGGAGTCCTTCGACCGCGCGGAGAAGTTCGCGGGATACCGCTCGGTCGAGACGCTCCGTCACTACGTGATGGTCTCGTCGCAGGAGGTTCTCGTGGAGCAGTACACCCGCGTGGGCGACGGCACCTGGACCCTCCGGGTGCTCGGCCCCGGCGACGTGCTGTCCTTCGCCGCGCCCGGCCTGACCGTCGCGGTCGACGACCTCTACGAGCGGGCCTTCGAGGAGCCCGCCGCGCCGTAGCGTCGCCGCCCCGATGCCCCCGCCCGCCCTTCAATCGACGTTTAGAGCGGTTCTCAACCGCGTTGGGTACGTGACCTCACCCCCAGCCCCCTCTCCATGAATGGAGAGGGGGTCGCAGTGGGATGAACTCGCTTGAACTCTCACTCTTTGCTC
>CAIOSS010001031.1 GCA_903860995.1 uncultured delta proteobacterium
CCAGCGAGGCGGCGCCGTGGAGCAGCTCGGCGGGCGGCGGGAGCGAAGCGCGGGCGGGGGCCGGGGCCTCGGGCGGGGGCAGCGCGCCGTCGCCCTCGTCGCACACGGCGAAGAGCACGCCGAGCAGGGCGCGGCCGTCGGCGATGGCGTGGTGGACGCGCACGACGAGCACCGGGCCGGGGCCGACGCCGTCGAGGAGCCAGGCGCGCCACGGCGGGTGATCGAGGGGCAGCGGGAGGCTCGCGAGGTTGGACACCGCCCGGGCGAGGTCGGCCTCGGTGGAGCCGGGTCGCAGCGCGACGCGCGCGACGTGGCGGTCGAGGGAGAAGTCGGGGTCCTCGCGCCAGCGGGGCGGGTTCCAGGGGAGGTGCGGGAGGTCGATGCGGGCGCGGAAGCGGTCGTGCACCAGGAGGCGGTCGCGCAGCAGTCGGCGCAGGGTGGCCTCGTCGAGCGGGCCGTCGAGCGGCAGCACCGCGGTGACCACCATCGGGTTGTCGCCCGTGCCCATCCACAGGCGCGCGGCGTCGACCGGGGAGAGCGCGGTGCTGGCGGTGGGCTTCATGGCGGTCGCGGATCGTGCAGTCGGACTCCAGCAGACAGCATAGCGCCCGAGGCCCGACGTGAGTCCGACAGGGCATTCGGCGCGCAGATTGAAGCGTCGGGGATTGTTCTGTTACGGTCGGGACCGATGCGAATTGCAAGCGTTCTTCCGGGGATGGGCGCGCTGCTGGTGGCGCTCGCCGGGTGCACGGGCAACATCATCACCCCCGACGCCGGGGCGCCCGGATGCAACGGCCTGGGGCGCAGCCGCTGCGTCGACTCGGTCTCCCTCGGGGCGCGCTTCGGCTGCGCGGCGCTGGGCGATCAGACCGTGTGGTGCTGGGGTCGCAACGACGAGAGCCAGCTCGGATACGAGTCCAGCGACCTGTGCCCCGAGCGCGTGTCCAACGGGCAGACGCGGGCGGTCGCCTGTCACATGTACCCGTTGCAGGTACCCGGGCTCGCGGGCGCCACGGCGGTGAGCGCGGGCGGCGCCCACGCCTGCGCGGTGCTCACCACCGGCGAGCTCCGCTGCTGGGGCAGCAACACCCGCGGTCAGCTCGGCAACGGCTCGGCGCTCCCGAGCCGGGCGCCCGTCACCGTCGCGGGCCTCCCCGCGGTCACCTCCCTCGCCTCCGGCGCGGGCCACACCTGCGCGGTCGTCGCGGGGGGGCAGGTGTTCTGCTGGGGCGCCAACGACCGCGGGCAGCTCGGGGTCGAGGCCGCCCCAGACCAGTGCGGCGCCGAAGGGGCGACGGCGCCCTGCGCGCGCTCGCCGGTGCTGGTCACCGAGGTCGCGGACGCCGTCGAGGTCGTGGCCGGCGACGCCCACACCTGCGTGCGAACCGCAGGGGGAAGCGTGCAGTGCTGGGGCACCAACACCGACGCGCAGCTCGGCGCGGGGACGGCCGGGGCCATGCCCGCGCCCCGCCCGCGGACCGTGCGGGTCGGGGCCTCGTCGCTGCGGGGGGTTCGCGCCCTCGCCGCGGGCGGCGACCACACCTGCGCGCTGCGCGACGACGGCGCCGTGCTCTGCTGGGGCCGGCACGACCGGGGGCAGCTCGGCGTGGCGGTGCCGGAAGACTTCGCGCCCTGCGCGCACGCGTGCATCGCCACCGCGGTGCCCATCGTCGGCTACGAGGGCGCGCCGATCCTCGAGGAGCCCGACGCGGGCTTCGAGCAGCCCATCGGCGACGCGTCGACCCCGATGGACGCCACCACTCCGCGCGACGCCACCGCTCCGCGCGACGCCACCACCCCGCGCGACGCCACCGCCCCGCGCGACGCCACCACCCCGCGCGACGCTCCCGATGTGGTCGACCTCGGGCGCGACGTGGTGCTCCCCCCCGCGCCGGCGGTGACGGCGATCTCTGCGGGCGGGGCCTTCAGCTGCATCGCGCTCAGCGACCGCACGCTCCGCTGCTGGGGCACCAACCGCACCTACGAGCTGGGCAACGGGCGGATGAACGAGGGCGGCGCGGCGCTGACCACGGTGATCGCGTCGCCGGGCTCGGCGTCGACCAACCCCCTCCAAGGGGTGCTGCGGGTCGAGTCCGGGGCGGCGACCTCGTGCGCGCTGCTGGTCGATCGCAGCGTGAAGTGCTGGGGCACCAACGAGGGCGGCGCGCTCGGCGTCGGCGACGTGTCCGAGCGCAACGGCCCCGTGCCGATGACCTGGTAGGCGGGCGGTGGCACCTCTCGATCGTCATCGGCGGTGGTCTTGTCGGATGGGGGCGATGATGCGGCGAGTCGCGCTTGGGCAGTATCGGCGGCCGGTGGCGATGGCGCTGCTGGCGCTCGGGGCTTCGTGCGCGACCACCGCCGACGAGGAGGGCGACGCCTGGCGCCCGCCCGTCGACGCGGGCCTGGAGGCCGTCGGGCGCTGCGCGCCGGGCCTCGCGTCGGCGCAGTTTCGCGCGGAGGTGACGCCGCCGGAGTTCATGGTCCCGGGCGGCCGCGCGCGGGTGAGCGTCACCTTCGACAACTGCTCTGGGGCCCCGTGGCCGGCGGGGGAGTTCTCCCTCGTGCCCGCGCCGGGCACCGCGGGCGCGTTCGGGGTGCCGCGCGTGGCGCTCCCGGCGGACGTTCCGGACGGGGGTCGGGTGACGATCCCCTTCGAGGTGCAGGCGCCGCGGGAGAGCGGGGCGTACGCGTACTCGTGGGCCATCGCCCGGGGCGGCGCCGAGACCCTCCAGCAGTACTCGCCGCCGCGGCAGGTGACCGTCCAGGACTCCGCGGACTGCACGGTGCCTGGGCCCCCCGCGCGCTTCCGCAGCCAGTCGGCGCCGGGGGCCTTCGTCGGGCTGGGCGAGGCCATCCGGGGGACGGTCACCCTGGCCAACTGCGGCGCCGAGACCTGGACCCGCGACGGGGGCTTCTACCTCGCGTCGGCGCTGCCCAACGGGCAGTCGCACTGGGGCACGGCGCGGGTCGAGCTGCCGCGGGACGTGCCCTTCGGCTCGGAGGTGACGCTGACCATCGAGGGCGTCGCGCCGGGGACGCCCGGCCGCTACGGCTACACCTGGGTGATGCAGCGGGACGCCGAGCGCCTCGGCGACGCCACCCCGGAGGTGCGCATCACGGCGCTGCCGCGGGGCGACTGCGGCGGCAGGGGCACCGCGTCGCGCTTCGTCGGGCAGAACGCCCCGGGCGTGATGGACCCCAACCAGGGCGCCGACGTCGACATCACCTTCGCCAACTGCAGCGACGCCGTGTGGGACTCGTCGTACCGCATCAACGCCGCGGCCCCCGCGAGCGACGGGCGCTGGGGCGCTGGGAACATCGGGTTTCCGCTCGACGTGGGCCCGGGCTTCCGGCTGACGGTGCCCTTCCGCATCCGGGCGCCGGGCGACGCGGGCAACCACCCCTACCGCTGGGTGGTGACCCGCGGCGGCACCGACATCGCGCAGCCCTCGCCCGAGCGCACCATCAACGTCCGGGTCATCGACACCGCCGGGCCGTGCATGGCGAGGCCCGTCGTGGGCAACGTGACCAGCCCCTACGGCTGGCGCGTGCACCCCATCAGCGGCGCCTGGAGGCTGCACACGGGCATCGACTTCGGGGCGCGCTCGGGCACGCACATCCACGCCTGCCGCGGCGGCACCGTCGTGCGGGCGAGCTGGTACGGCGGCTACGGCAACGCGGTCATCATCGACCACGGCGGCGGGATGCAGACCCTCTACGCGCACCAGACGGGCTTCGCCGTCGGCGCGGGCAGCCGCGTGGTGGCGGGGCAGCACATCGGCTACGTCGGGAGCACGGGCAACTCCACCGGCGCCCACCTGCACTTCGAGGTGTACATCAACGGGAGCACCGTGAACCCGGCGCAGGGCTACCTGTAGCGCTCAAGAGGTGTTGATCCATGTCGGACCGAGGCAGCGTGGCGCGGCGCGAGCCAGGCAAGGAAGAGCGATGAAACCGCACTCCCTGTGCGGTGAATCGCTCTGACGCCGCATGGCGACGTGCCCCGTCGCGTTGCCGACGGGAGACATGGATCAACACCTCTTCACTCCACCTTGGCGCGGGCGAACTTCCGCCACGCCTCGGGCAGCCGCATCCCCATCACCTTCTCGGTGCCGGCCTCGTCGAGCACCACGAAGGAGAACATCCCGCGGTACATCTCCTCGCCCGACTGGTGGAGCCGCACGTCGATCTTCAGGGTGCGCGCGTTCTCGCTCACGATGGTCGCCCGGCCCTGCACCTCGACCCCGATGCGAACGGGCTTCAGCAGCCGCGCCGTGATGGCCCCGGTGAAGCCGAACTGCTTGCGCACGGCGATGACCACCCAGCCCGCGAGCTCGTCGGCCAGGGTGGTGACCAGGCCGCCGTGCATCACCCCCGCGGGGCCCTGGAATTCCGGCGGGGCGGTGTAGCGCACGGTCACCGCGCGGCCCTCGCGCACGGGCTTGAGCTTCATGCCGAAGGGGTTGCTCGGCGAGCACCCGAAGCAGGGCTGATCGTCGCCGAAGATCGACCCGTCGAGGGCCTCGATGTCGTGGTCGTGCGCGGCGGCGTGGGCGTGGTCGTGCGGGGCGTGGGGCTTGTGCTCGTGGCTCATCAGCGCCCCTTTACTACGCGCTCAGATTCGCAGCACCAGCTCCGCGATCGCCCCCTGGAACAACGGCACGTCACGGCACACGCCGCCGGAGCACACGCGGCCGCCCGGGGTCATGCCCCCGAAGACCCGCACGAAGTTGCTGAGGGTGAAGTTCCACCGCACCTCGGCGGAGGGGAAGAGCACCGGGAGCAGCGGCACGCCCGCCCCCACGACGCCGAAGGAGTCGTCGCCGAGGCCGCGCTGCCCGACCGGGCGGGTGGTGTTGTCCCAGCGCAGCGACGCGCTCACCACCAGCGGCAGCCCGTGCGACCACGAGAGCGAGACGCCCCCGCGCGAGCCCGTGACCAGCTGGTTCCAGTTGAAGCCCGTGAGGGCCTCGGCGGTGTAGTTGCGCTCGAAGCGGTGGTCGACCCGCAGCTCGAGGGAGTCGTTGGCGCCCACCGGCAGCGCGATGTCGAAGTCCGCCTGCACGCTCTCGTGCTTCACGTCCCCGGCCTGCCACTGCGGCGGCAGCGCGCCCGACATCCGGTCCGAGCCCGCGTAGAACTCCCGCCGGTACCCGACGCTCGCCACCAGCTTGAAGTCCCCGCGCGCCACCCGCGTCACGCTCGCCCCGCCGAGGCCCGCCGCCGCCGGCACCA
>CAIOSS010001032.1 GCA_903860995.1 uncultured delta proteobacterium
CACCGGCTCATAGCTCCGCGGGGCCACGGCGGCGACACGGGCGCCATTGCGCGGACGACACTGGCGCTCGATGCACCCCAACCCTGACTGACAATCGGGGCTACCCGCGCAGTTCTCGCCGGCACGACCGAGGTTGGTCGCGCACACGGTCGAGGACTCGCCCCCCCGGCGCTCGGGCGGCGTGGGGCGCGCGACGACGGTCCGCACCACCGCCTCGGGCTCAGCCTCGACAGCCGCCGATGCCTCCTCCGCGGGCTCCGCGGAGACCGCGGGCGCGTCGTGCTCCGCCGTCTCGGCGCGAGCGGTGCGACCGCCGCGCCGCGCCGAGACCACTGCTCCCCCGTCCGTATCGCCCGACAGAAACGCGAGAAACGGTATCACCTTGTCACCATAGGGGCCAAGCATCGGCGCGATGCGACGCAGCACCCGCGCGACGGCCATGAGCTGCGCGGGCGCATTGTGGCGATACGCCTCGCGAATGTAGCTGCGCGCGCGATCCCGGTCGTTGAGGCAGAAGTACTCCAGGGCCTCGGAGAGCGCGTCGGGCTGCCGGATACCCGCCGACCGCAACTGGTTGTTTAGCGTGTTGTGGATGGCGGCGTGCACCACCGGATGCATGACGCTCCCACAGCCGACGAGGAGGAGACCCGTGACGAGCACCAGCGTGGCGAGCCCACTCGTGGTGCGACGAAGGCCCGCTGTGGTGCAACCCGGCCTTAAGCGAGCGCGAACATCCGTACACAACCAAGACGAGCCGCTTGGAGTCGACCCCTGGATTCCTACGATCATCATTTCAACCCTCCCAACCGTGCGCTACCGCACCTCGATCCAGACAATCAAGCCCAGTCACTGCGCGAGGGCCGGTGACGATGCTTCGAAGGTCGTGTCCGTTCGACGGTGGACTGCGCGTGACGAAGGCGTCGTACGGAGCACTCGAGGCTCGATGACGTCAGCCCCACGTACGATCTTCTCGCCGTCCGGGGGGCAGCGCGACCGGCCTGAAGACCCTTCGCGTTTACGATCGCCCTGCCCCCGTGCGTCCCTTCCCGACAGGCCCGGCCGCACCAGACCGCGGTCCTCTTTTTTCCAGCTCTCATGTCGCTCGCGTTTCCAGAAATAGTCAGCCGAAAAGTATCAGGTCGCTGCGATTCTTGATCGCGTTCGCGCGCACTTTTTGAAGGTGGAGAAGCAAAAGGGGGTAGCGCTACATCGCCCCGCGCGCGCAGCGAAACCCGATGCTGTAGTGCCGGAGCGACGGCGTGTTGTCGTAGCGAGAGGCCGCGCGCACGACGGTGGCGGACGTGTCGCTCCACGACCCGCCGCGAAACACGCGGTTCGCTCCCGAACTCGGACCGGTCGGATCTACCGCGGCCACCGTTGTATAACTCGCGGGGAAGTCCAATGTCCACTCCCAGACATTGCCCGCCATGTCGAATAGACCGAATGGCGAGTTTCCCGATGGGTAGGACTGCACCGGACACGTCGAAGTCCGCGGGGGGACTTCGCCTCTACAGCACAACTGAAAGGCCGGGGCCGCGTTGCCCCACGGGTAGATGTGATTGGCCACATCGCTCCCGCGAGCCGCGTACTCCCACTGGGCCTCGGTTGGGAGATCGCCGCCGCGCGATTGGCAATAGGCGCGCGATTGATTCCAATCCACACAGTTGATCGGATGATTGTCTCGACCCGTGACACCCCAGTTGCAATAGACACCGGTGCTCGGCGTGGTGCACCCGGGCGCGGTGCAGCCACGATAGGCCGCCACCGTCACCTCCATCAGATCCATGCAGAACGCCGACATCGTCACCATGTGAGAAGTATATTGCGCTCCTCTGGGGGTAGAAGCTCCAGGAATTGTCTTCTACTGTGTATCCAACAAGGTTCTGTCTTTGTGTGTTCAGGTAGGCCAAA
>CAIOSS010001033.1 GCA_903860995.1 uncultured delta proteobacterium
GCGGCGGGCGGCGAGCGCACGGGCAAACCGATGAGGGCCATCGTCGCGGTGGCGATCCCAGCGCCATCAACGAGCCGGCGCGAAAGCGGGTCGCGAAGCCTCAACTCACGCGCTCGGTAACACCTGGGTGAGCTGGATACGCGTAAGAATTTTCACGAGCGTGACCTCGGGATGGTCGAGAAGATGACGGACCTACGCGGTGCGAAGAACCAGCTCGAGATCCCGATCCTCACGCTGGCGCACCCCAACCTCGACGCCGCGAAGGGGACGAGAGAGCGACGCCTGCGTGGGTCGGACATCGCGGGTGGCGCCCCCGCCGAGCGCATCTGCGACGGGCTGATCTTGATGCACCGGGAGGACAAGCACCCCACGCGGAACCACGCATCGGAGCCTCCGGTGCCGGGCTGCGTGGAGCTGTACAGCTCGAAGGTGCGCGGTCTGACGGACGCGATGTACTGCGAGGTCATGGCGATCTCGGGTGAACATCGCTTCGCGTCGAGGCAGCGGGAGGACGACTTCGGAAGCCCGTAGGGAGACTTGACGATGAACCCCAGCTCGAAGCGCTACGTCACCTCCCCGCGCGAGGTGCTCGTCTTTCGCCTACCTCGTACCGGACGCTGCCGGACTCTGATCGACAACATCACGGCGTCCTCGGATCACATCGCGGTCCTGCGCCAGCACGGCGTCGGCCGGTACCGCCTCGAGTGGCGCGATGTCCACCGGTGGATCGTCTGCGTTCAGGTGTTGGTGGTCGCTCCCGACGGCTCTGTCGTGCGAGCGCGCCCGAAGCCCCGGGCGCGTCGGGTCCCGCCGCCGCGTGTGGTCCCTCCTCCCGTGGCTCCGGGGGGAGCCCCAACGCGCGGGCGAAGGTGAGTGGTAAGTCCGTTTTCGTCAGGCTGCGGGTCAGGCTGCCATGAGGCCGAGGTCAGGCTGACGACAGGCTACGGGAGGCCGCGACAGGCTCAGCGCAAAAGCACCGCGTGTCTCGCGGGATGGGTACCTCCAGCACCCCCCGTCAGCGAACGCGATGGGCCGTCCGATTAGCTGTCGATCCACCGCAAGACGGCAGCCGCTTACCTGCTCGATCACCGAGGGCGGCTGGTGTTCTGGGTGGCCCACGAATCGCGCAGATGCTGGAGGGCCGACTTCGCGCGGCTCTTGGGCGCGCAGCGCGAGAGGATGACCTTCCAGCCGTTCCGAGCGTCGGCCGCCTCCACGAGAATCTCGGCGACCTCGGCGGAGTCTACGCGCTCATCGGAGATGTGGACCCTGCCGCCGTATTCCGCGGCCAGTGCTCGTCGCTCTTTCGGGGTCTTCGAGTGGTTGAGCACCCGCGCATACGCCTCGCACGAGTACGCGAAGGTCTCGCGCATGCGGTACTCGATCTCGAGCAACCACTCCTTCGTCCGCGTCGCGCGAAGGCCGACGGTGACCCGCTTGCAGTTGTGGAAGATGTGCGCGGCCTCATGGACGATGAAGTCGGCGAACGGATCGTCCTCGGCGAAGTAGTCGGGCGAGACGTAGCAGGTTGTCTCCTCGCTCAGCCCGACCAATCGCGGCGCGTCCTCGCCGAGCAGCTCGGCACCGACGCTCGCGAGGTACAGGTTCGCCAATGTCCAGGCCGAGTAGTCGTAGCCGTGCTCGATCAAGAGCGGCTCGACGTTCGCACCCGTGACGAAGACGACGGACTGCTCGATCGTCGAGAGCACCGCCCCTTGCTCGGCCCGCGGGAACAGCCCGCGCACCATCGGTTCGACCTTGTCGCGCGTCAGGGCGACGGTGTCCGCCTGGGGCAGTGGCTCGTGCGCGAGTCCCTCGGCTCGTCGTCGGACCTCTCGCACCAGTGCACCGCGTAGTTCGTCGTGAGCTCGGTTCGCGCGCTCCATGAAGCCGCTCCCGGGCCAGGCCGCGTGGTGTGGGTCGGTCTCGCCCGTGCGGACGTAGCGCTCGACCTCCTCGGCGATGCTGCGTTCCCGATCGCTCACGGGCCGACTTCGGCGTCGAGCCATCCTCGAATCTCGACGCAGGAGTCCACGAGCGAAAGCCGCGGTCCCCAGAACATCGGGCCGATCGCGTCGTGCGCCTTCTGCACGGCACGCCAGCGGTCGTTCTCCGCCGGGGAGAAGGCCTCGTGCGCCGACGAAGGGAGCGCCGCGATCTGCTTCTGGGCCAGCATCTCGTCGGCGAGCGCGCGCACGGTCGGGTAGTCGGAGAGCGGTGGCAGCCCGGTCGTGGCCTTCACGATGCGCGCGGCATCCTCGAAGTGGCGCACGAAGGTTGCGGGAGCCGCATCCTCACGCGGGAGCCGACGCATCAGCGCGTCGAGCTTCTCGATCAACGTGACGAGCGGATGCACGCAGCGCACGGCCCGCGGGCGGTTGTCGTCGAAGTCGCGGAGCTGCCCCTGGCCCTCGAGATGCTCGTGCACGAACGACGTCATGTCGCGCGCCACGAACGGCGTCACGCGGGCGCTGCCGACCTCGAGGAGCACGAACGGCCGCAGCACCGATGCGAGCGCCGCCCGGTGCTGGCCCGGGTAGTCGACCTGGAGGTTCGCGCTGCGGAAGCTCGCGTCGACGACGTTGCCGAGATTCACCTTCGCGGCGGGCACCGAGAGAACGCTGGCGAGCGTCTCGAAGTGAGCCTTGCGCTCGGCGGTCGCCTTGGTGCCCTCGCTCTTCCAGTTCGTCACCGATCGCAGAGCCGCGACGGCGCCGGGCTCGAGCTTCAGGTCGAGGTCTTCGGAGAAGCGCTCGATCAGGCCGAAGCCCTTCGACAGCGACGTGCCGCCCTTGAACCACACGTCGAAGCCCTGCGCGTGCAGTGCCCAGAGCGTGTGCGTGACCCAGTAGTCCTTCTCAACGAGGGCGACGCCGAGCCCGCGCTTGCTCGCGACGATCCGCAACAGCCCGTCGAAGTCGGGGTCGTCGTGCACGAAGCTCATCGCGCCGCCGCCGCGAGCGCGGCCTTCACGAGCGCCTGCGTTCGACGCGAGCCGTAGCGGGTCGACATCGCCGCGAGTCGCTCTCGGTCGAACTTGTTCGCGCGCAGCGCCGCCTCGAGCGCGCGCCGCAGCTCTTCGGGCGCGGCCGCTGCCTGATCGGCGTTCTCGAAGAGGTCCACGACGAACCACTCCGGCGAGGGCGTCGCGGGAAAGGCGACCCGACGCAGCAGGAACTGCCGACCACCAAGGGAAAAGCGACCCGAGCGCTTCGTGTTGTAGACGAGCGGCAGCGCAAACACCGCGGTCGTGCCGAGTCCGAGGGCGTTCCAGCGCTCGGGGCCGGTGAACACGTACGTGCCGCCATCCAGGAAGGCGAGGAGCAGTGCTTCATCCGTCGGCGGCACCTCTCCGAAACGGCTGCGCCGCGGCGCCGCGAAGAGCCCATGCGCGAGCTGCACGAGCTGACCGTCCCGGACGAGCCGCTGCGCGAGCCGCGGGGGGTTGGCGCTCCACTGCCCGAGCTCCCGCGTGCGATACACACGGCCGGGTTCAAAGCTGGGTTGAGCACGGGCGGTCATCGTCTTTATTTTCCCGAAGAATAGATACGGTGCCTGACGGTGTTACGCAACCCACGAGATGCGCAACGGGCGTCACGGGGCGCTCGGGAGGTCGCGAGGACGAGGTCGAGGAGCCCGAAAGACGTCGCTCGCGGAGGGGCTACCTGTTATCTTCCGAACGACGATGAGCAGGCCCGTTCCAAGTTGGGGTGTGTTCGACGGCTTTCGCGCGCCACCGGCCGCGCCGCTGCGGATACCCTCGTGGGACGTCGTCGACGAGCTCAGACGCGATGCGGCGGAGGCGGGTAGCGAGCAGGAAAGCGCACTCAACGAGATGCTCGCGAGGTGGCACACGCGCCTGGATTCGATCGGCGGCGAGCCGACGTACTCCGACTGGAGCGCGTTCCGACCCCTACGCCTGACCCGCGAGGAGGACTGGTCCGACTGGCTCGCGCACCTCGTCGCGACGTCGAAGCACGGTTTCCTTGCCGATATGCTTCTCGACGACGGCAGTGCGCGGGCGAAGCTCGTCGACCGCGAAGTAACCACCGTCGAGGGCCCTCGAGCTGATCTCGTCATCGCGTGGCTCGACGGTCGGCGGTCGCACATCGAGGTGAAGATCGGCGATCTGGCGTTCGAGAAGACCTACGACACCGCCACTGCCCTGCAGAAGAAGTACGGCGTCGGCGATGGCGGTGGGTGGAGCGATCACATCCTATTGCCGCCCGCCGATGTCGCGCAGTGGGAACTGGAGCGAATGGGTAGGGATTCGGTGAAGGTGATGACCTGGAGCGATGTGGCCGTTTCGCTTCGTCAGGCGCTCTGGGCCGGGCTGGAATCCGTCGCGTGGCGGGTGTGGGCCGCCTCCTTCGTCGGCGCAACCGAGCAGACGCGGCTCGGGCTTCCGCTCCGTTCACCGGATCGGTCGGCCCCACTGCAACTCGCCCGGATCCTCTCGGCAGGACCTCATCTCGATCTTCTCAAGAAGGCGGTTACGAATGACTGACGCGCTCTCGGTTTTCGTCCAGCAGGGGATCACGCGCTACGCCGAGGCGAGGCAGACAGTCGAGTTCTTCGAAACGCACGTCTTTGACGTTCTCCAGGCGGCGGTCTCCGACGCGGTGACGGCCGGTCCAATCGAGCGTGCAGACTCGCCGGACCGTCGCCGTGCGCCGGGTGGCTCTGGGACGCAGTGGTGGTTGAGCTTCTTCGAGAACGTCCGTTGCAGCTCGGGGACCCTGCGCCTTGAGGTGGGCGTGTGGTGGAGCGTTCAGCGCTCGGATGCCGCTGGGCCTGTGATCGTCTATGCGAACTTTCGCGATGGCGATCCGACCCTCGCGCGGTTCCCGTTCCAGCCGCACC
>CAIOSS010001034.1 GCA_903860995.1 uncultured delta proteobacterium
GCCGCGCCGGTCGCCCCGCGGCGGCACCGCGCGCCCGCGGCGCCCGCGGCGCGGCGTACTGCACCAGCGCGGAGTTGTAGACGGGGCCGCCGCAGGTGGGGATCGCCGTCAGGAGCTGGGCCTCTGGCGCGCGGGAGAAGTCCACCCACGCGGAGGTGCCCTCGGCGGTGGTGACGCCGTCCCGATCGAGGTCAACGCGGGGCTCGAGCGCGCAGCCGCCCGCGCCGCCGTCGGTGGGAGACCCGTCGCTGCTGGGCGCGTCGGTGACGGGCGCATCGCCGGCGGGCGTCACGTCGGGGCGAGGCCCGGCGTCGCCCGGCGGGTTGCTCGGGGTCTCCGTGCACGCCGCGCCGAGGAGCAGCACCACAGATCCGAACGCCCAGGCGCGACGCTTTCGCATGGGGCGCGAGCGTGCCGTCGATCGTGCACCGTGGCAATGAACTCGCTCGCCGCCGCCGCGCGCCGACGTGATCCGCGCCGGTCGGGGGAAGGTTCCACAGTTCCGACGCTGGCAGATGGTGGGCTAGTGTCCGATGCACGGTGCCGAGCATGCGAGCCCTCCTCTCCCTCCTGATCGCCTCGGGGCTCGCAGCGCTGGTCGGGTGCAACACCGATCGAACGCCGCCGCTGGGCATCTTCGAGCTCGACGGCTTCGTGCCGCGCGACGCCGCCCGCGACGGCAACGACCTCGGGCTGCAGACCTTCGACATCATCCCCATCGACGTCGTCATGTCGGACGTGCCGCCGGCCGACGTGCCGGTCCAGATCGGGGCGAACTGCTCCTCGAACGATGGGTGCGCCTTCGGCGCGCGCTGCCTCCAGGGCCGCTGCGCGCTCGACATGTGCCGCACCACCGACAACCCCTGCGGCGAGCGCCGGTGCGACATGCGCTGCGTGCCGACGCGCGACCTCTGCGCGGGCGTGCCCTGCGGCGATCGCGAGACCTGCTTCTTCGGACGCTGCGTCCCGGGATGCTTCCCGGCGCCGTGCTCGGGCATCGAGTGCCCCGCGGGGCAGTTCTGCGACGACCGTACGGGCGGGTGCGCCCCGATCGTGCCGTGCAGCGGCGCGTGCGCCGAGGACTACACCTGCCACGTCGCGTGCCCCCCTCGCTCCAACTGCGACGGCGTCACCTGTGCGACCGGCGAGATCTGCGACAACGGGATGTGCGTCGCCGACCCCTGCGCCGGGGTGACCTGCACCGGCAGCTCGATCTGCGTCAGCGGGCGCTGCTTCGACTCCTGCGCGTGCGACCCGCCGTGCAACCGCTCCGCCCGCGACCGCTGCGTGTCCGGCCAGTGCCAGTGCACCTCCACTTGCACCATCGGCGGAACGTGCGGCGCCGACGACGGCTGCGGCGGTCGCTGCATGGGCGCCTGCGCGAGCCCGGCGGCCACCTGCGACCCCGACACGCTGACCTGCGTCTGCATGCCGCGCTGCGTGGCCACTGCGCCGTGCGGGTCGAGCGACGGCTGCGGCGGGCAGTGCGCTAGCGGTTGCGAGGTCGGCTTCCAGTGCAACGTGATGACGCGCACCTGCGACTGCATCCCGTACTGCCCCCCGGTCGAGGAGTTCGCCAACACGGCCTGCGGGGCCAACGTGCCCAACCTCTGCCCCGGCGGGCAGAGCTGCGGCACGGGCACCCGCTGCCCGCCGGGCCGCACCTGCAGCACCGCCGGGGTGTGCGAAGAGCCGCCGCCGCCCGAAGACGCCGGCCCCCCGGACGCCGCCCCCCCGATGCCCGACGCCAGCACCTGCCCGACCGGTCGCACGGCCTGCGGCGAGAGCTGCTTCAACCTCCAGAGCGACGTCAACCACTGCGGCGGCTGCGACACCGTCTGCCCCGCCGGGTCGACCTGCGCGGCGGGCATGTGCGTGTGCCCGGGCTCGCAGACCTACTGCGGCACCCGCTGCGTCAACACCCAGGGCGACAACGGCAACTGCGGCGCCTGCGGCAACGCGTGCGCCGTCGACGCGGCCTGCGTGGCGGGCGTGTGCTCGTGCGTGCCCAGCTGCATCACCGACCGGCGCCTGGTCGACTGCTACACCGACGTGCCCAACGTCTGCCCGGGCGGGCCCAGCTGCGGGCTGGGTCTCCGGTGCCCGCTCGGGTCGATGTGCAGCGCGGCCGAGCGGCGGTGCGTCTGCGTCCCGGCCTGCCCCCCGGGGGTCGCCTGCGGGGTGAGCGACGGCTGCGGCGGCACCTGCATCGGCAACTGCGCCGCCGGCCAGGCCTGTGCGCGCGACCCCGACAACCCCCTCCGCTACACCTGCTCGGCCCCCGCCTGCGCGGGCGGCTGCGCCTGCGACCAGGTGTGCCGCAACAACCGCTGTGAGGCCGCCACCTGCCCCAACGGGCAGCCGCCGTGCAGCTGCGTGTGCTGCCCGCTCGGGCAGGTGTGCACCGCCGGGTCGTGCCAGCCCATCCCGCCGTGACCCGCTGAGCGCCCCGGCTCTAGTATTAGGGCTCTCCAGGAAGTGGGTTGGGCTGATCGCACGCCCAGCCCGGCCGCCCTGCGGCTTACGTCCTCACTCGCTCCCGCGGCGTCGCAGCGCTACGCCCTGGTCGCTCGCTCCAGGCGCGCTCGCAGGTCGCCTCGGCCCAACCCATTTCCTGGAGAGCCCTTTACCCCGCGTCGGGTAGCAGCGCGGCGAGGTGCGCGTCGAGCTCGGTCGAGAGCGCGGCGACGATGGCCTCGGGCGCGGTCGCCTCGACGTACGGCAGCCGCACGATGGAGGCCCACGGGAGCTGCCGCCCGAGCTCGCGGGAGAGCCCATCGGCCGCGGTCGCGCGGCTGAGCCGCTCCTGCTCCAGCGCGTCGAGCACCTCGGTGATCGCGGGCCCGACCGCGCGGCCCTCGCGCAGCGCGCGCGCCCACGGCGCGGGGTGGGTGTCGGCGCGGTTGAGCACCACCGCCCGGGGGCGCCGCCCGAGCTTCTCCAGGCGCGCGGCGAGGAAGAGCACGTCGTCGCGCGCGGCCGCCGTGGGCGCGGCCACCAGGGCGTAGGCCACGCGATCGCCGAGCAGCAGCTCCGAGGCGCGGCGGGTGAGGGCCACGAAGCGCTCGCGCACCAGGGCGAGGTCGCCGAAGAGGTCGGCCGTGTCGCGCACGAGGTTGGGGCCGGTGACCCGCGCGAGCAGGTGCTCGACGCGGCCGGTGCCCCACGACAGCAGCCCCTTCGGCGCGGGCGCCTCGCCGCCGGCGCGCTGGGCGAGGCCCGCGATCCACGACACCGTGCGGCCGCCGAGCAGCGCCGCGAGGCGCGCGGGGTAGGTCACGAAATCGATCGCGTGGCGCGAGGGCGCGGTGTCGATGACGATGACGTCGAAGTCGCCGTCGGTCGCGGCGCGGGCGACGAGGTTCATGGCGACGAGCTCGTGCACCCCCGCGGCGGCGTCGGCGAGGCCGATGTAGAGCTTGTTGGCGAGCACCCGCGCCTTCGCCTCGGGCTCGTCGGCGAAGAGGTGGTCGATGAAGGTGCGCATCGAGCGCCGCGGGTCGGGCATGAGGGCCCAGAGCCGGTCTCCGCCCGAGGGCATCGGCACGCGGGTCACCACGTCGGTGATGGGCACCCCCATGGCGCCCGCGAGGCGGCGGGCCGGGTCGATGGTGACGATGAGCGTGCGGTGGCCGCGCGCCGCCAGGGCCAGGGCGAGCGCCGCGGAGGTGGTGGTCTTGCCCACGCCGCCGCCGCCCGCGCAGACGATCACCCGGGGGTCGCTCACGCCGCCCCCTCGGCGCGCAGCCAGCGCGCGACGTCCCGCGAGCTCGGGTCGACCGGCGCCAGCGGCACCCGCCACACGGCGTGCGGGCCTCGCGCGAAGACCTCCATCGCCGCGGCCGCGCCCTCGCTCGCGGCCTCGCGCGCCTCCAGCACGGACACCAGCGCGGCGGCGGGCTCCGCGAGCGTACCTCCCGAGGCCGCGAGGGCTCGGGCGTCGGCGAGGCCCTCGCGCGAGAGCGGCAGCGGGACGCGGTTGACCACCACGC
>CAIOSS010001035.1 GCA_903860995.1 uncultured delta proteobacterium
CGACGTGGTGAAGAACCCGAAGAGCCGCCCGTCGCCGGTGCCCGTGAGCTCGGCGCTCTGTCCGCGGAAGGCGCCCGAGAAGCTGCCGATGATGTTGAGGATGCCGCGCGAGGGGTCGATGCTCCCGAGGCCGGGGCTGCCGCCCGCGAGGGGGTCGCCGGTGGCCGCGACGAAGAGGGTCTCGCGGGCGTCGTCGGCGCTGACGGTGGAGAAGCTCATCCCCAGGCGGAACCACCCCGCGGGCATGCGCACGGGCGGCGCGGCGGTGCAGCTCGCGTCGGTGGTGTTGACCCGGTAGATGGCCCCGGCGGAGTCGCCGAGGCCCGACTCGACGTAGTTGACCCACGCGACGGCGTCGCGGTCGATGGCCATGGAGTTGGGCGCCGCGGCCGTGGGGCAGCGCAGCGCCCCGATGCGGGTGAACTGCCGGAGGTTGGGGCGGAAGCTGTAGAGATCGTTGCGGTCGGAGAGCACGTAGACGAGCTGCGCGGCCTCGCTGCAGTTGGACGACGGCCCCGCGTCGCGGATGGGGATGGGGGTGACGCCGCCGTCGCCGCCGCCCACGAGGCCGCCGTCGGTGACCGGCGGCGGGGTCGTGCCCGCGTCGCGCCCGGGGGTGAACACCGTGGGCGGGTCGCTGGCGCAGCCGGCGAGGGCGGAGAGGGCAGAGGCCACGAGCAGGGGGAAGCGCATCACGCGGACTCCTGTGGTTGGTGCGATCGACGGGTCAGCGCGCCGCGCCGATAGGGAGGCAGAGCTGGAAGGAGAGCCCCGGGCGGTCGACGACGGCGGGCACGTCGGGGCCGGCGTCGCCCTCGCGGAGGCCCGTGGTCGCGCCGCGCGCGGAGAGCGCGAGCGCCAGGGAGAGCCCAGGGTGGCGTGGCGGGTCATGGGGAGGCGCCGACGGTACCGCGCGGGCGCGGCGGCGGACAACGGGGATGACGTTGCGGGAGGGACGAGGCTCAGCGCCCGAGCAGGTGGCGCGCGATGACCATGCGCTGGATCTGCGAGGTGCCCTCGTAGATCTGCAGCAGCTTGGCGTCGCGCATCAGCTTCTCCACGGGGTACTCGCGGGTGTAGCCGTAGCCGCCGAACACCTGCACGGCGTCGGTGGTCACCTCCATCGCGCTGTCGGCGCCGAAGACCTTGGCGTACGCGCTCACCACCGAGTCGATGCTGCCCTGGTCGATGTTCCAGGCGGCCTTGTGGCAGAGCAGGCGCGTGGCCTCGTACTTCACGGCCATGTCCGCCAGCATGATCTGGATGGCCTGGTGCTGCCCGATGGGCACGCCGAAGGTCTTGCGCTCCTTGGCGTAGGCGACGCTCTCGTCCATGGCGCGGCGGATGACGCCCGTCGCGCCCGCGGCGATCCACGGCCGCGACCGGTCGAAGGTCTTCATGGCGACCTTGAAGCCGTTGCCCTCGCCGCCGATGACGGCGCTCGCCGGGACGCGCACCTCCTCCAGCAGGATGTCGCAGGTGAAGCTGGCCCGCTGCCCGAGCTTCTTCTCGTGCCGGCCGATCTTCACGCCAGGGGTGTCGGCGTCGACCACGAAGCACGTGATGCCCTTGTGCTTCAGGGCCTTGTCCTTCGTCGCCAGCACCGTGAACCACCGGGCCGCGTGGGCGTTGGTGATCCAGCGCTTCTGGCCGCTGATCACGTACTCGTCGCCGACCTTGTCGTAGCGGGTGCTGAGCCCCGCGACGTCGCTGCCGGCGTCGGGCTCGGAGCACGCGTAGGCCGCGAAGATGGGCTCCTCGATGAGCGACGTGAGGTACTTCTGCTTCTGCTCGTCGGTGCCCGCGATGACGATGGGCATCGAGCCCAGCATGTTGCCCGCGAACACCGTCTGGATGCCCACGCAGCCGTACGCGAGCTCCTCCAGTACGAGGCAGTGGTCGAGGCACGACAGCCCCATGCCGCCGTACTCCTGCGGCACCTCGAGGTTGGCGAGCCCCAGCGCGTGCGCCTCGCGGAAGAGGTCGTCCGGAAACTTCTCCTCCTCGTCGTACTGCCCGGCGACGGGGATGATCCGCTCGCGGGTGAAGCGCCGGGTGGTGTCGATGAGACCCTTCTGCTCCTCGGTGATATCGAAGCCGTACATGCTGTCCTCCATCGCGAACGCCTGGGACGAAAAACGCCGCTGCCCTACCACGGCGCGCGATCTTGGAAAACAACCGCCGCCCCCGGGCGTTCACCCCGCGATGCGACTCCTCTTCCTCGTCTCCGCCGTCGGCTGCGCGGCCGCTCCCCGGATGTGGGCCCGCCCCGACGCCGCCGCCAGCCCCGCGCTGCGCCCCCTCGTGGCCGAGCGCGTCGAGCCCGCCGCCGTCGCCCCCGGCGAGGAGGGGGTGGTCGCCAGCGCCGACGGGCGCAGCCGCACGCGCCCGGGGCCCTGCGAGCTCGACCGCGCGCACCCGGCGCCCGC
>CAIOSS010001036.1 GCA_903860995.1 uncultured delta proteobacterium
CGCCGCCTGCCGCTGCCGATCGGCCTCGGCCTCCGCCGCGCTCCGCCGGGCGTCGTCCGCCGCGCGCTCGGCCACCACCCGCCGCCCGTCCGCGTCGCGCCGACCCTGCTCCGCCTGGCGCATCTCCGCCGCGCTCGCCTCCTGCTGCGGCCGCACCACCCCGAAGAAGGCCCCCGCGCCCAGCGCCGTCACCAGCCCGAAGACCCCCAGCGCCACCGCGCCCGGGTGCAGCCCCGCGCGCCGCTGCGAGGCGATGGTCGCCAGCTTCTGCTCCTGCTCCATGCGCAGCGACAGCTCGCGCTCGTGCAGCCGCGCGTCGGCCTCCAGCCGGATGCGCAGCGCCGCCTCGTCGCGCTCCCGCGACACCCGCTCGTCGCGCTCCCGGGTCGCCCGCTCGTCGGCGGCGCGCGCCTCGACCGCCGCCTCGGCCGCCCGCAGCCGCTCGGCCACCTCCTGCCGCCGCGCGTCCTCCGCCCGCACGAAGGCCGCCTCCTCCGAGCGGCGCCGCGCCTCGTCCTCCTGCCGGACGCGCTCGTCCTCGATGGTCATCAGGCTCCGAAGCGAGAACAACACCGAGTCTTCCTTCTGCTGCTGGCTCATCGATCGACCTCCACAGGGCTCCGCCGTCCACCGTCTCTCCACCTCAGACGCCCTGATGGTTCTTTGGTTCTTCCCTGAATGTAATATTCCTCCGATTCGATAGCATATGAACATCGGATCAGGTGTAAGGGGGGGTTCGGTTCAAAAGGCGTTGAGCGCCCCGAGGAAGAGCGGCGAACCCGCGCAGGCGCGCTCCAACCAGGCGCCCGCCTGCGGTGATCCGTGCAGCCGACCGCACGCTCGGAGCGCCGCGGTGGAGGTCGCGGCGAGGTACACCTGGGTGAGCCCGTCGACGCCCAGCGCGAGGCGCTCGGTGGCGCGGCTCCCGGGGTTCACCTCCACCGCCTCGGGGCTGAGCTCGACGTCGAAGCGCAGCAGCTCGTCGAGGGTCGGGTCGCGCACGTCGAGCCCGAAGCTCGCCCGCAGCCCCGTGCGCGCGGCCGACGGGTGCAGCCGCAGGGCCGCGGCCACGTCCACCACGCGCGCCATCGCCCCGGCGTAGGCCGCGCCCATCGGGTCGTGGCGCAGCCACGGCGACGGACCGTCCACCAGCCCGTGCTCGACCAGCCACGGGAGCGACGCGCCCGGCGCCGTCCAGAGGGTCACCATCGCGTACTGCTCGCCCTGCGCCGCGAGGAAGCCCAGCAGCCCCGCGTGCGCGTCGGGCGTGAGCGCCACCAGCTCGCGCACGTGCATCTCCTGCTTCGGGAATTCCGGGAGCGCGGGGATGCTCCAGAGGGCGTACCCGTGGGCCTCGCCGGTGCTCGGGTCGCGGTACACGGCCCCCTCGGGCGCGCCGCCCAGGGCCCGCGCCTCCCACCAGTAGTCGTCGCGGGCGATGGGGCCGGTCGCGCCCTCGCGCGAGCGCTCGTAGAGCGACCGCAGGGTGTCCATGTCCCGCCCCGGGACCATCTCCGTCACGTGGCTGCGCAGCCGCGACGGGGGTAGCTGCGAGGGGTGCGCCCTCAGCTGCTCGACGCGCTCGCAGAGCCCGTAGCCGAAGCGCCGGTAGTACCCGAGCTTGAAGGCGTAGAGCAGCGTGAGGGCGTCGCCGCGGGCGCGCATCCACCCGATGAGCTCGCGCATCATCGCGTCGGCCACGCCGCGCTGGCGAAACTCCGGCGGCACGCTCACGCCCGCGACGCCCCACATCGGCACGTCGCTCCCGGCGAGCGCCATGGTGAGCCCGAGCGCCGTCGCGTTGCCCGCTCGCCGTCCGTCGACCTCGGCCACGACGGTGTCGCCGCGGCGCACGCCGGTGTGATCGCGGAACCAGCCCTCCCACCCCGCCACGGTGCTGGAGTGGAAGGCCCGGTGGCTCGTGTGGGCCAGGTACGCCGACTCGCCGTGCTCGGCCCGTCGCAGCGTGATGGGGGGCTCGGTCGGGTCGCGTCGGCTCATGCCCGCGGACGCTACTCCAGGGCAGGGCATGGCTTTATCCAAACCCCTCGGACGATGGTGGCGTTTGCCCGGCACCCCCGCGCACTCCCCGCCCGCATCGGCGTCCATCGGTTGACGCCTATGGGGGCCCCGCCCCGGTCCCCACCGCAACCGATCGGCGCCACCCTCGGGGGTGGTCGCCAACCGGTCGCCGTCCGTTCTCCGCTACCCCTCGCCGTCGCCCGCCACCGGTTTCACCGGATCCGCTGCCGCCTTCGCGGGCCTCCGCGCCAGCGCGCGCGCGTCGGCCCTCGCCTCGGCGTCGGTCAGACCGCCGAGCAGCGCCCGGCGCTCGTCGCCCTCCAGCTCCAGCAGCCCATCGACGATGTTCACCAGGCTGTTGCCGACGGCGATCCATCGGTTGCGCGCCCTCGCCCGCGACGAGCGGGTGTCGCCCTCCGTCGCCGCCCAGGGCCACGCGCTGGTCCTCGACGCCGCCGAGCGCCTCGCCCGCGCCCACGAAGTCCCGCACCGCGTCGAGCAGCGTGCGCCGCCCCGCCGTCGGAATCGCCTTGAGCGCC
>CAIOSS010001037.1 GCA_903860995.1 uncultured delta proteobacterium
CCGTCCACCAACACTGTCCTTCCGCCCTACGAGGCGGCCAGCATCGGCACCGTCGTCCTGACGGTTTCCGGGGAGAACGCCTAATGGTTGCCACGCTGCTGCCCCCGAACGGGACGCCCCTACTGCGCGCGTTCGAGCAGGCGGTGGCGTATGAGCCTCGCGTCGAAGCGGGGCTCGGGCTTGTGCCCGACGTCAAGGGCCGCAACCTCCCCGCGTTCCTGCAATTCCTGTTGTGGGAATACGGGTTGATCGAATTGGCCCCCTACCTCGACAACCCCTACGTGCTGATGACCGAGGGGCGCCCGTGGCAGATCGAGCGCGACACCTTCGCCGCGGTTGCCCGCGGCCTTGGCTGGGTCGGGGCCCCCGGCACGATTATCGTCGAGGCGCCCGGCCGCCGGGCGTGGTGGAACAACTTCCAGCTGTATCTCGGCGCCCTGCCCGCCAACGACGCACCGACGCTGCAGCGCATCGACCGGGTGACGCGGCTGGGCAAGCCGTTCCGCTCTGACTTCCGACGCGGCGTCTGGAATTTCGACGCCCCGGCGCTGGAGGCGGGGTGGACCCGGCTCGGTTCCTCGATGCTCGCCGATGATAGCGGCGTGCGGGTCGAGGCGGGCGGGCCCAAGTGGTCCTTCCGCCGGGATCACGACAACTCGTACCTCCTGACCGAGAGCGAGGGCGTGGCGCTGGGCAATTGGGTCGAGCCGGTCGAGGGCGATGTGCCCTGGTCGGAAATGGACTTTCCATGGTCGACCGCCTTCGCCCCGTGGGCTTCCGACGCGGCCACGATCCGCCGCAGCGTCATGGCGTCGTGGTTCGTCGGCCGCAGCGCGCATGTCCGCCTCCGCGACGCGGCGGGGGACGTCATCGGCTATCGCCGAGCGTCGGCCTGCCGGACGGTCAAGGCGGCTGGCGGTGGCGCCTACTCTGTCGCCGGGCTGGCCTACGCGCCCGCGCCCGATGGCGGGGCGGTCCTGATCCGCGCGACCATCGACGCCGGTAACGGCGCCGGGAGCATTGCCGAAACGGCCGACGTCCTGATCGGCGGCGAGATCGACGACAGCATTCCCCCGGGGCGCCTCTGGCTCGAACCGGGCCAACTGACCGGCGGCGTGCCCATCGCGCCGCTTGCGAAAACCATCCCGCTCCGCGCCGCTGTGCGGGAGCGGCTTACCTTCCTTGTGAGGTTCTAATGGCGAATGAACACGAGAGCGGCCTTCCGGGCGCCTTTGACCGCGCGGCCGGGATGGCCTCGTGGCAGGGCGTGGTCCATTCGGAGGGGCGCTTCATCGAGGGCGCCGAGCTCAACGAAGGCCAGACCATCGCCCGCGCCCGCCACGAGCGCGTCGCCCGCCTGATCGCCAGTGACGGCGACCGGGTGGAGGACGCCGCCGCGGTGGTCCAGCGCGAGCTCGGCAACGTCATCCTGACGGCCGGTCGGCTCTATGTCGGGGGCGACGTGTTCCCGGTGGCGCAGCGGGTGCTCTCGGGCGTGCCGATGATCGGCCGCACCGAGATCGGCGTGCGGCTGGTCAAGTCCTGGCTCACCTCGGAGGACGATCCGGGGCTCCTTGGCATCGCCCCGGGCGCGCTGTCGGAAGGCGAGCCCGGCGCCGCCCGCGAGGTGGTGACGATCTCCTGGGCCCTGTCGGGCGACGCCGAGCCGGGCACCTTCGTCCCGGTCTACGTGTTGCAGGACGGCACGATCCTCGACCAGACCCCGCCGCCGTCCCTCGACGGCATCAACCAGTCCATCGCGATCTATGACCGCGACGCCCACGGGCACTACATCGTCTCCGGGTGTCGGGTGACCGCCCTCGGTAAGGTCGGCGTCAACCAGCTGTTCTCGATTGAAGAGGGCGTCGCCAACATCAACGGCTTCAAGCGTTCGCGCTTCGCCGCGCTGCGACACGCCGAGCCCGAGGAGTGGGACACCGAAAC
>CAIOSS010001038.1 GCA_903860995.1 uncultured delta proteobacterium
AGAACCGCAAGGGTCGCAAGGGTCGCAAGGGAGCGACGGACTTGGGCGGGCAGGTGCTCCAACGCTCTCGCGAACCCGATGCGGCAGCGCCAGCGCCGGCGGAACTCCCCTTGCGACCCTTGCGACCCTTGCGACCCTTGCGGTTCTTATCCTCCGAGGCAGCCTGGCTCAACCCGTCAGAACTCCTGCGGCGAGGTACTAGGCGATCTCGTAGAAGAGCGAGAGCACCACCACGACCCAGACGGCGGCGGTGATGGCGAGCGAGGCGTACGCGAGGCGGCGCGCGGTGCGGCCGCGGGCGCGAGCGAGGTCGACGCGGCGGTCGTTGGCGGCGGCGTAGGCCATGAGCCCGACGACGACCCCGACGAGCCCGACGGGGTTGCAGCCGCCGAGCAGGGCCACGATCGAGAGCACCACGGAGATCACCGCGCGGCCGGGCAGGTCCTCCTCAGGCACGAAGCCGGGGCGGGCGGCGGGCGGGGCGTACGGGGCCTGGTAGGCGGGCGATGCGGGCGGGGCATACGGTGGGTGGTAAGCGGGCGATGCGGGCGCGGGCGCGTGGGTGGACGGCGGGCCCGCCGGGGGGGTGGGGGCCGAGGCGCGCATCACCTGCGCGAGCATCGCCGGGTCGACGGCCTGCGTCGCGGGGACGTACTGCGGCTGCGGGTGGGTGGGCGGCGGCGTGGCGGCGACGGGGCTCCCACACCGGGGGCACTGCACCCAGGCCGAGGCGGCGTCGAAGTCGAGCTGGCAGCGGGGGCAGCGGGCGTGCATCGGGGGGAAAGGTCCCTCGCGCGGGACCTTAGCACCTCCGCCGCGGACAACGCTTGTCCGCCGAAGTCGCGGGGTGGTAGTCCCGGTTCGGGTCAACGTGGGTCCTGCGCTGCTGCTGCTGGAGTTGGGGTCAATCGCGCGGGGCTACGTCGCGCTCGACGCCATGGCCAAGCGCGCCGTGGTCACGCTGCTGCACGCCGAGCCCATCACGCCGGGAAAGTACTGGATCGCCCTGCACGGCGGCGAGGCCGAGCTCGACGAGGCGCTCGTGCCCGGCCTGGAGGTCGCGGCGGGTCAGCGCATCGACCATGTGCTGCTGCCCTACGCGCACCCCGACGTGCTGGCGGCGGTGGCGGCGGGCGGCGGCGTCCGGATGGGCGCGCCCGAAGACTCCGTCGGGGTGATCGAGGTCTCGTCGCTGTCGGCGGCGGTGCGGGCGGCCGATGCGGCGCTGAAGGGCGCGGCGGTGCGCCTGGTCGACCTGCACCTCGGGCGGGGCATCGGGGGCAAGGGCACGGTGGTGCTCACCGGTCCGCTGGAGGACATCGAGGCCGCGGTGGCGATGGGGGCCGAGGCGGCGACGGAGGCCTGGCTCGTGGCCACCGAGGTGCTCGCCAACCCTGACGCGATCGTGTCGCAGGCCGTGGTCACCCGTCGCCGCTGAGCCCGCGCCGTGCTTTGATGGCCACGTGAAGGGTGCGTCCGGGTTGCGGCGCGCGCGTGCGCCATGCGTGGCAGCGTGGACGCTGCTCACGCTCACGCTCACGACCACGGCCGGGGCGCAGACGCGCAGCGCGGCCGAGGTGCGCGTCGAGCGCGGGGTCGCGCTCTTCACGGCGCGCAATGACGAGGGAACGCTGGTGGAGTTCCAGCGGTCGCTGGCGCTGTCGGGCGGCGTCGGACTGCGGGGGCGGGGCCGCGGGGGAGGGAGCGGGGCGTCAGACGCTGAGCTCGAGCATGCGCTCGATGGGCCGGAGGGCCTTCACGCGGAGGTCTTCGGGGAGGGTGATCTCGGGCTCCAGGGTGACCAGCGCGCGGTGCACGGCCTCGAGGGTGTTCTTCTTCATGAAGGGGCAGTCGTTGCAGGCGCAGTTGGCGTCCGGCGGCGCGGGGATGAACTCCTTCTGCGGCGACGAGCGGCGCATCTGGTGCAGGATGCCGCTCTCGGTCACCACGATGAACTGCTGGGCCGGGGAGTCTTTCGTGTACTTGAGCAGCGCGCTGGTCGACCCGATGAAGTCCGCCATCGCGAGCAGCTGGGGCTCGCACTCCGGGTGCGCGACCACCTTCGCGTCAGGGTGGCGCAGCTTGAGGGCGATGAGCTTCTTCTCCGAGAAGGTCTCGTGCACGATGCAGCTGCCCCGCCAGAGGAGCATCTCGCGGCCCGTCTGCTTGGCGATGAAGGCCCCGAGGTTGCGGTCGGGCGCGAAGATGATGGGCCGGCCCTCGGGCACGCTGCGCACGATCTTCTCGGCGTTGGAGCTGGTGCAGATGCAGTCGGAGAGCGCCTTCACGCCCGACGAGCAGTTGATGTACGAGATGACGTAGTGGTCGGGGTGCCGCGCCGTGAAGGCCGCGAAGCGGTCGGCGGGGCAGCCGTCGGAGAGAGAGCAGCCGGCGTCGAGGTCGGGCAGCACCACCCGCCGCGTGGGATTCAGGATCTTCGCGGTCTCGGCCATGAAGTGCACGCCCGCGAACACGATGACGTCTGCCTTCGTGCTCGCCGCGGCCTGGGAGAGCTGGAGCGAGTCGCCGACGAAGTCCGCCGCGTCCTGCACCTCGCCGTCGACGTAGTAGTGCGCGAGCAGCACCGCGTTTTTTTCGCGCTTCAGCCGCTTGATGTCTTCCGCGAGGTCGTCGGCCACCGCCATCGTCGATGCTCCTGCGCGGACCCTTCTCGGCAGACAGCGCCCGTCCGCGCCCTCGGACCCTAGTGCCGCGCCCCGGTGAAGTCACCCGCTCGGCGCGCTGTGTCGATGTTGTTTGCGCGGAGGGCTTCGTCTATCGTCCGCGACGCTGTCGGCCGGGCGCTCGATGGACCCATCGTGCCCGCCGCCGTCGACCCTCCCGCATGACCACACCCGAAGAAGCACAGTGGCTCGAGCGCGCCCGCGGGGGCGACCGCGCCGCGTTCGGGATGATCGTGCGGCAGCACCAGCGGCGCATCCACCGCCTCGCCATGCACCTCACGGGCTCCGCCGGCGACGCCGACGACGTCGTGCAGGAGACCTTCCTCCGGGCCTACCGCGCCATCGAGCGCTTCGACGGCCGGGCGGAGGTCTTCACCTGGCTCTACCGCATCTGCGTCAACGTCTCGCTCAACCAGCGCCGCCGGCAACGGCGGGTGGTGGCCGACCTCGACGACCCGCGCGTCCCCGAGCCCGCGGCGGAGGGCAGCGACCCCGCGGAGAGCGCCGACCAGGCCGAGTCGTGGCGCGCCCTCGCCGCGGCGGTCGACCAGCTGTCCGAGTCATTGCGCACCACCCTGGTGCTCGCCTGCGTGGAGTCACTGCCCTACAAAGAAATCGCTCAGGTGCTGGGTTGTAGTGAAGGCACCGTCGCGTGGCGAGTCCACGAAGCGCGACGGCGGCTGCGGGATGCCCTGCCCGGCGAGGCGCTGGCACCCGATGACCCCGCGGTGAATCCTGGAGGCGAACGTGGACGACGCGCTTAGAGACAAGATCCTGGCGTCCCTCGACCCGGCACCCGACCGGCGGCCTGACAAGGCCCTCGCGCGCGCCCTCGAGCGTGACCCCGCGGCCCGCGCATACGCCGCCGGGCTCCGCCGGGTCGACCGCGCGCTGCGCTCGTGGCCCCTGCGCGAGCGCCCGGAGTCCGCGTGGGAGGCCTCCGAGGCCCGGGTGCTCGCGGCCCTCGACGCCGACGCCAAGGTTCGCGGGGGGGCGCGCGTCCCACCCGGTGAGATCGACGACCTCGCGCCGCCTTCCTTCGACGACGACGGCGCTTCAACGATGGAGACACCCCCTGCCATGTCCGAGCCCAACGAACACGACCCGGACCTCGACAACCTCGCGGCCCTCACCCGCACCTCCCTCCCCCCCGGAGCGTTGCCGTCGGTTCGTCCGCACGCCCCCTCCCTCGACGACACGTCCGACGACACGAGCTCGGGCATCGTAGACATCAAGCAACTCTCGGCCATCGCCCGCGACGCCGCGGCCACGGTGCCTCCGAAGGCCCCCGAGCCCGCGGCCCTCCCCAAGGCGGAGGAGCCGAAGAAGGCCGACGCGAAGCCTGCCGCCAAGAAGGACGACGTGATGGTCACCGCGAAGCCCGCGGTGCCCGTGCTCTCCACCGAGGCCCCGCGCCGCACCGGCGGCGGCCCGATGTGGGCCATCGGCGGCATGGCCGTCATGGCCGGGGCCTTCCTCATCTACAACTCCAGCCGCGACAGCGCCCCGACGTCCCCTTCGGCCATGGAGGCCACCGCGCCCGAGTCGGTGCCGCAGGCCGTCCCGGTCGCCGCGGCGCCGACGCCCGCCGAGCCCGCGCCCGCCGCTCCCGCCGCCGAGGCC
>CAIOSS010001039.1 GCA_903860995.1 uncultured delta proteobacterium
AGATGCTCAACTGCTCGAAGGAGGACCTCCTCAACGACTTCGAGGACTCCCCCGAGGTGCCCAAGAGCGGCCTCTACAAGCTGGTGTACTCGCGCGAGTACGGCACCTTCGGCGGCAAGCCCCTCGGCCTGATGGTGGGCAACTACGAGTTCGACGCTGGGCCTCAGGATGTCTCGCTGATGCAGAAGATCGCGTCGGTCGCCGCCATGGCGCACGCGCCCTTCATCTCCGCCGCGGCGCCGAAGATGTTCGGCGAGGACACCTGGGAGAACCTCCCCAACCTGAAGGACCTCAAGTCCCTCTTCGAGGGCCCGCAGTACGCCCGCTGGCACGCGTTCCGCGAGAGCGAAGACGCGCGCTACGTCGGCCTCACCATGCCGCGCTTCCTGCTGCGCATGCCCTACGGCGCGAGCACCGTCCCCGTGAAGTCGTTCAACTTCGAGGAGGACGTCGTCGGCTCGCACGACAAGTACCTCTGGGGCAACGCCGCCGTGGCGATGGCCACCCGCGTGGCCGACTCCTTCGCCAAGTACCGCTGGTGCCCGAACATCATCGGCCCGCAGGCCGGCGGCACGGTGGAAGACCTCCCCCTGCACCAGTACGAGGCCATGGGCGAGATCCAGACGAAGATCCCGACCGAGGTGCAGCTCACCGAGCGCCGCGAGTACGAGCTCTCGGAGGAGGGCTTCATCGGCCTCACCTTCCGCAAGGACTCCAACAACGCGTGCTTCTTCTCGGCGAACTCCGTGCAGAAGGCGAAGTACTTCCGCCAGAGCCCCGAAGGCCGCGAGGCGGAGACCAACTACCGCCTCGGGACGCAGCTCCCGTACATGTTCATCATGAACCGCCTCGCCCACTACCTGAAGGTGCTCCAGCGCGAGCAGATCGGGTCGTGGAAGGAGCGGGTCGACCTCGAGCGCGAGCTCAACACCTGGATCGGCCAGTACGTCGCGGACATGGACGACCCCGCCCCGGGCGTGCGCTCGCGCCGCCCGCTGCGCAAGGCCTCCATCGAGGTCAAGGAGGTCGAGGGCCAGCCCGGCTGGTACCGCTGCGACCTCAAGGTGCGCCCGCACTTCAAGTACATGGGCGCGGCCTTCACGCTGTCCCTGGTCGGCAAGCTCGACAAGGAGTGATCCCCCCGGGCGGTCCCCTCGAGGGGTGATCGCCCGCCCCTTCCCTCAAGACTCCCTCCCGGTGACGATCAGCGCGTGAGCGCGGCGATGATGCCCGCGTGCGCGGGATAGCTCGCCGTGAGCGCCGCGCGGTCGGCCATCTCCAGGTCGCTGAACTCGAAGCCCGGCGCCACGGTGCAGCCCCACCAGGGCCCAGCGGCCGCCCTTCGCCACGCGCGCTCCGAACCACTTGCCCGCCGCGACCACCGCCTGCGGGGAGGCGTCGGCCGCGTGTTGGCCCACGATCAGCGTGCGCAGCGCGCCGTCGGGAGCGAGCGCCGTCACCTCGATGTCGCCGCCCGCGTAGTGGTGCCAGACCTCGTCGCTGAGGATGCGGTGCAGGGCGGAGAAGTTCCCCTCGGCGAGGAGGAAGTAGATCGCCGTGGAGGCGCTGCGCGGGCCGTCGAAGCCCGCGGCGTGGACGGCGCGCGGGTCGCGGAAGGTCTCGCGGTACCAGCCTCCCTCGGGGTGCGGGCGAAGGTCGAGGCGGGCGATGAGGGCGCTGAGCTCCGGGTCCATGCGCCGCACCCTCGCACGTCGCGAGCCGTCTCGCCGCCCTCTGCGCGCATCAGCGCATGATCTCGTAGGGGCCGCCGCGCTCGACCGCGCGGAGGTACGCGGGGCGGGCGTGGATGCGCTGGAGGAAGGCCGCCGTGCGGGGACGTCGGGCCGAGGCGTCGCCGCGCGCGGAGCCCGCCGGGGGGATGAGCCGGCCGGCGCCGTGGCGCTCGATGAGGTACTCGATGATGGCGCCCGACTCCGCGACGGTGACGTCCCCTTCGGTGATGACCGGCGACTTGCCGAGCGGGTGCACGGACGGCGGAGCCTACGCGAAGCCGCACACCCTGGGCGGTGCGCCGTCACGGCGGAGCGGGGGATCGGTTGTGGCGATGCGGGAGGGCGGGTTAAGCTACCGCGCAGCCTCACCCGATGGACGCGATCGAGATGCAGAAGCGCGTCCAGCCGATGACCGCAGGGGGCGCCGGGCGTAACGCAACCCTCGTCGCCGCCCTGGCGCTGCTCGCGGGCTGCGGCGACGCCGCGCCGCCGGCTCGGCCCCCCGGGGGCGCGCCGCAGCGCTCGCTGGTCACGAGCGCCGCGCCGTCGCGGGTGCTGGCCATCGGGTCGAACTACATCTCCGGTACGGCGTGGTCGGTGGCGCCGGACGGCACGTCGCGGCTGCTGCCGCTCGGCGCGACGGGCGACACGGTGGTGCGCTCGCTGGGCGAGGTGATCGCGGTGCTCAACCGCGACCCCAGCCAGGGGGAAAACCTCACGCTGCTCGAAGAGCGCGCGGGCGCCATGGTGCTGGTGAGCCAGATCGACCTGCGGATGCCCTCCGAGCGCGACGCGTACCGCACGGCCAACCCCCACGACGTCATCGCCCTCGACGCGCGCACGCTGCTGGTGGCGCGCTACAACGTGCCCGGCCTCGCGGTGGTCGACGTGGCGCGGGCGGAGGTGGTGCGCACCGTCGACCTCGCGCCGTACCGCGGCGCGGCGCGGCTGCCCAACCCCGACGCGCTCTACCGGGTGGGCGATCGCATCTACGTGACGCTCCAGCGCCTCGACGACGTGATCAACCCCACGCAGCCGGGGATGCTGGTGCAGCTCGACGCCCGCACCCTGGCGGTCACGGCCACGCTCGAGCTCCCGCTGGTGAACCCCATCGGGGCGATGGTCCCGGTGCGCGAGGGGGTGGTGCGCGTGGCCATGATCGGGAGCTACGCGGTGGTGGGCGACGGCGGGGTGCTGGAGCTCGACCTGCGCGGCGAGGCGCCCGCGGCGGAGGTGATCGTGCGCGACGCCGACCTGCCCGCGGAGGTGCGCGGCAACATCGACGGACTCGCGGTCATCGACGACGACGCCATGGTGCTGAAGGTGGTGGGCGAGCGGCGGCCGGGGCGGGACATCGACGTGCTGCGGGTGCTGCGCTACGGGCGCCGGGCGCGGACGGCGCGGGTGCTGGTGCAGCGCGGGGTGTGGAGCGGGGCGGCGCCGGTGGTGCTGGGCGACACGGTGTACGTGGGCGACCCGGGGGAGGGCGCCGGGCACGCAGGAGCGGGGGTGCGGCGCTACACCCTGGCGGGCGACGCCCGGGGCGCGGCGGCGGCGGTGGGGGTGGAGATGTTCCCCTACGACCTGCACGCGGCGCCGTAGGGGCGTGCGCGCGTGATAGCGTCCGCGCCCCGATGAGCAACACCACCCGCAGCTGGAAACTCGATGGGTACGGGCCGGACGCGAAGGCCGCCCTGGCCGGGGCGCAGAGCCTCGCCGACGAGCGCGCGCACGCCGAGGTCGAGACGCTACACCTCCTCTACCGGCTGCTCGACCGCGACCCGCTGGTGCAGCGCGCGTTCGAGCTCGCCGGGGTCGACCCGGGCGACCTGTTGTTCGAGGTCGAGGCGGTGCTTCGGAAGATCCCGCAGGTGCCGGGGGCGGTGGCGTTCCTGTCGCCGCGGCTGCTGGGGCTCACCACGCGGGCGGAGTCCGAGGCGTCGCGCGACGCGAGCCCGGTGCGGGTGCGGCACCTGCTCATCGCGATCGTCAACGAGGTCACCGGGCTCACCGGGGCCGTGCTGCGGGCGCTCGACGTCGACGAGCCGAAGGTGCGCGCCGCCCTCAAGACCCTGCCCGACTCGATGGCGTCGACCGACGCCGTGGTGGGCCCGAGCGTGCCGACGCCGGGCGGGGGCGGCGGGTCGGGCGGCGGGGCGACCGGCGACGTGCTCGCGAAGTACACCCGCGACCTCATCGCCGAGGCCGCGAAGGACCGCTTCGACCCCATCGTCGGCCGCGACGTCGAGCTGCGGCGGCTGCTCCAGGTGATCGCGCGGCGGCAGAAGAACTCCCCCGTGCTCGTCGGCGAGGCGGGCGTCGGCAAGCGCTCCATCGTGTACGCGCTGGCGGCGCGGCTGGCGCGCGGGGACGTCCCGGCGCCGCTGCGCAAGAAGCGGCTGATGCAGCTCGACCTGGGGCTGCTGGTGGCGGGCGCGCGGCTGCGCGGCGAGATGGAAGACCGGCTGCGCGCGGTGCTGGCGGCGGCGAGCGCGCTCGACGGCGAGGTGATCCTCTTCGTCGACGAGCTGCACAACCTGTTCAACAACCCGGGCGGCGGCGGAGGGCCGGCCGACCTGCTCAAGCCGGCGCTCGGGCGCGGCGAGGTGCAGATCATCGGCACCACCACCCCGGGGGCCTTCAAGAAGACCTTCGAGGCCGACGCGGCGCTCTCGCGGCTCTTCGCGATGCTGGCCGTCGAGGCGCCGACGGAGGTGCAGGCCATCGCGATGTGCCGCGGCATCGTGGAGCGCTACGAGGTGCACCACGGCGTGCGCATCAACGACCCCGCGGTGGTGGCCGCGGTGAAGCTCGGCAAGCGCTACCTCGGCGGCCGCGAGCTGCCCGACTCGGCCATCGACCTCATCGACGAGGCCGCGGCGCAGTGCCGGCTGGCGCTCGACGCGGGCCCGCCGGAGCTCGATTCGCTCTCGCGGCTGCAGAGCGCGCTGGAGGCGCAGCACCGGTCGCTGGTGGACGAGGAGGACGGGCCCTCGGTGGAGGTGCGGAAGGTGGTCGAGGCCGAGCTCGCGGACACGCGCGCGAAGCTGGAGGTGCTGCGCCCGAAGTGGGACCGGCAGCGCGACGTGATCGCGGCGATGCGGGGGGCGAAGGCGAAGATCCTCACGCTGCGGGCCGAGCGCGACAAGGCGGCGACGGCGGGCGACACGGCGGCGGCGTCGCGGCTGGCGACCAACGAGCTGCCCGCGGCGGAGAAGGCGCTGGCGGAGGCGGAGGCGGCGCTCTCGAAGGAGGGCGAGCTGCTCTCCAAGCTGAGCGTGGACGAGCACGGCATCGCCGGGGTGGTGGAGCAGTGGACCGGCGTGCCGGTGAGCAAGATGCTCGCGAGCGAGACCGAGAAGCTGCTGGCCATGGAGGACCACATCCGCAGCCGGGTGGTAGGGCAGGACGAGGCGCTGCGGCTGATCGCGAAGGCCGTGCGCCGTGGGAGGGTGGGGCTGCGCGACCCGGGGCGCCCCATCGGGAGCTTCCTGTGCCTCGGGCCCACGGGCGTCGGGAAGACCGAGCTGGCCAAGGCGCTGGCGGAGTTCTTGTTCGACGACGAGGCGGCGATGGTGCGCCTCGACATGAGCGAGTTCATGGAGAAGGGCTCGGTGTGGCGGCTCATCGGCTCGCCCACGGGCTTCGTCGACAGCGAGTCGGGCGGCATGCTGACCGAGGCCATCCGTCGGCGGCCCTTCTCGGTGGTGCTCTTCGACGAGGTCGAGAAGGCGCACCCCGACACGTTCAACATCCTGCTGCAGGTGCTCGACGACGGGCGACTGAGTGACAACCGCGGGCAGCTCGCGAACTTCAGCGACACGGTCATCGTGATGACCAGCAACATCGGGGCGCCGAGGATTCTCGAGGCGACCGAGGAGGGCACCTCGGACGAGGCGCTGCGCGAGGAGATCCAGGGGGAGCTGAAGAAGCACTTCCGGCCGGAGTTTCTCAACCGCATCGACGACGTGCTGATCTTCGACCGGCTGAGCAAGGTGGCCCTGCGCGGCATCGTCGACATCCAGCTGAAGCGCCTCGCGAGGCTGTTGAAGGAGAACCAGATCGGCCTGGAGGTGACCAACCCCGCGCGCGACCTGCTCACCGACCTCGGCTACGACCCGGCCTACGGGGCGCGGCCCTTGAAGCGGGTGATCCTGAAGCAGCTGCAAGACCCGCTGGCCGAGGAGCTGCTGCGCGGCGGCTACAAGCCCAAGGACACGGTGCGGGTGGACGTCGGCGACGCTGGCTTCTCGTTCACGAAGGTGTAGCGGAGAGGAAGACGGGGGGGCAACGTGTCACCCGCCGCCCAGCCATGGGGCGAGCGAGGCGGCGTCGCGGGTCGCGAGCGCGGTGCCCACGGCCTCTGGGCCGTCGGCGTCGATGTGGAGGAGGAGGGCGTCGCGCTCGGAGGGGGTGAGGGCCCGGGCGAGGGTGAGCTCGGCGACGCGCACAAGCGCAGGGAGGAGGGCGCGGACGGCGTCGTGCTGGCCCTCCTGCCTCCCCTCCTGCCTCCC
>CAIOSS010001040.1 GCA_903860995.1 uncultured delta proteobacterium
CTTCGAGGGGCGTCTCGGCGCGGTGACGCGGCTGCTCTCGCAGGGCTCCGACGCGGGCGTGGCGGCGAACGCCGCGCGCGACGCGCAGGTGGCGCGCATTCTCAACGGCATGCTCGACATCGAAGAGCTCGGGCGCCGCGCGCTCGACCCGTATTTCGGGCAGCAGTCCGCGGCCGACCAGGCGGCCTTCGTCTCGCTCCTGCGGCAGCTCATCGAGCGCAACTACCGCAACAACCTGGAGTCCACGCTCCACTGGGCGGTGACCTACGGCGCCGGGACGGCGGGGGCCGACGGGACCGCGATGGTGCCCACCACGGCGCGGTCGCGCACCAACGTCCGCATCGAGCCGGTGACCATCGACTACCACCTGCGCCGCAGGGGCAACGACTGGATCGTCTACGACATCGTGACCAACCGATCGTCGCTGGTTCAGTCGTACCGGGACGGGTACACCCGCATCGTGCGCGACCGGGGCTTCGCCGAGCTGCTCCGCCGGCTGCGGCAGCGCGTGGCGGCGCTCGGCACCGGGGCGGCCGTGAATCCGTGACCCGCCGGCCGGGAGGGTGCACTCGTGCGTTGACACCCGCCGGGGCCGCGGGGCATACGATTTCGCCTGCATGAAGCTCTATTCCAGCAAGGTACCGGTCATCGCGATGGACATCGTGCGGGTGCTCACCGCCGACAAGGACATCGAGGTGACCAGCGCGCGCGAGGTCGAGGCCGACATCGAGGCCGTGCTGCGCGAGTATCTGCGCATGGAGCGCGACCTCACGGAGAAGGCCAAAGACCGGGTCGAGCAGGTGGGCGGCGGCCGCGAAGACATCGCCCGGGTCAAGAAGACCATGGCCGAGGCGAAGAACATCGGCCTCGGGGGGGATGCGATCTCGTTCATCCTCAACCAGATCATCGTGATGCTGATGCGATCGCCGCACGTCGACGAGGTGTTCTCCGAGGACGACGTCATCCGTCGCAAGGCCAAGAAGGTGCTCGAGCGCCACATGGCCGCCGACGAGGAGCTCGACAAGGAGGTTCGCGACCAGATCAAGAACTTCCAGGAGGGCACCCGCACCTGGGAGGTCGAGTACCAACGCGTGACGGAGCAGGTGAAGCGCCGTCGCGGCATCACCTGAAGCGAAGGGCTACAACCCAGCCATGTGGATCCCGAAGGTCGAAGAGAAGAAGCACTTCTGCCACAAGTGCAAGAACGAGTTGGTCTTCGAGGTGAAGATGGGCCGGCGCGACCAGTGTCCGCACTGCGGCGCCGACCTCCAGTGCTGCAAGAACTGCGAGTTCTGGGACGTGAGCGCGCACAACCAGTGCCGCGAGAAGATCACGGAGTACATCCCCGACCGCGAGGCGGCGAACTTCTGTTCGTTCTTCACGTTCAAGAACGGCGAGCCGGGCAGCAACGAGGGCGAGCTCAAGGCCAAGTCGAAGCTGGCGGCGCTCTTCGCGCCCAAGAAGTGAAGGGGGCGATCGCGTGAAGGTCCTGGTGACGGGGGGAGCGGGCTTCATCGGCGGCCATCTCATCGACGCGCTGCTCGCGCAGAACGCGGAGGTGCGGGTCATCGACAACCTGTCGACGGGCAAGCGGGAGAACATCGACCGCGTCCGCAACCGGGTGGACTTCATCGAGGCCGACATCTGCGACCCGGAGGCCATCGCGCGGGCGATGCACGGGGTCGAGCTGGTGTTCCACGAGGCGGCCATTCCGAGCGTGTCGCGCAGCGTGGCCGACCCGGTGGCGAGCAACCAGGCGAACGTGGGCGGCACGGTGTCGGTGCTCAACGCCGCCCGCCTCGCGGGCGTGCGCAAGCTGGTCTACGCCGCGAGCTCGAGCGCCTACGGCGACACGCCGACGCTCCCGAAGGTCGAGACGATGACCCCGCGGCCGATGAGCCCCTACGCCATCAGCAAGCTGGCGGGCGAGCAGTACGTGTCGGTGTTCGGCAAGCTGTACGGCTTCGAGACCGTCTCGCTGCGGTACTTCAACGTCTTCGGCCCCCGGCAGGACCCGAAGAGCGAGTACGCCGCGGTGATCCCCCGCTTCGTCACGACCATCCTCAACGGGGCCAGGCCGATCATCTTCGGCGACGGAGAGCAGACGCGGGATTTCTGCTTCATCGACAACACCGTGAGCGCCAACCTCCTGGCGGCGAAGGCCACCACGCGGGGCGAGGTGGTCAACGTGGCCTGCGGCGCGCGGGTGTCCCTCAACGCGCTCATCGGGCTCATCAACGAAGAGCTCGGCACCGACGTGAAGCCCGAGTACCAGGCGGGCCGCGCGGGCGACGTGCGCGACTCCCTCGCGGACATCTCCGCGGCGCAGAAGCTCCTCGGCTACGAGGTGATGTACGACCTGCGGGCGGGCCTGAAGAAGGCCATCGACTGGTACCGCGTGAACCCCGTCGGCGCGTAGCGGAGAGGCGGCGCACCCCTTGCGGAGCATGACGGGCTTCGGCGCGGGCGAGGCGCACCTCGGCGGGCTCAGGGTCTCGCTGGAGCTGCGCTCGGTGAACCACCGCTACCTGGACGTGCGCGTGCGGCTCCCGCGCGAGCTTGCCGAGCACGGCGTCTTCCTGGAGCAGCGGGTGCGCGCGCGGCTCTCGCGGGGCAGGGTGGACGTGAGCGGTCACATCGAAGGCGCGCTCGCGAGCGGCCACGGCTTCGACGAAGAGCGGGCGCGCGCGGTGCTGGCGTCGATGCAGCGCATGGCCGACGCGCTGGGGTACACCGAGCGGGTGCCGCTGACGGTGCTGGGCGCGATGCCCGAGCTCTTCGCGGGGTCGGGCGGGTACGCGCCTGCGGCGGCGCGCGAGGCCCTGGAGGCCGCGCTGGCGGCGGCGGTGGCGGGCTTCGAGGAGAGCCGCGCGGCGGAGGGGCGCCACCTGGGGGCCGCGCTGGCGGCGCTGCTGGTGGCCGTGAGCGAGGCCGTCGAGGCGGTGTCGGCGCAGGCCGCGGGCATGACCGCGCGGCTGCGGCAGCGGGCGCGCCAGCGGGTGCTGGGCGCCCTCGGCGAGCTCAGCATCGACGAGGCGCGGCTGGCGCAGGAGCTTGTGCTGTGGAGCGAGCGCTCGGACGTGAGCGAGGAGCTCACGCGGCTGCGGGCGCACGCCGACGCGATGGGGGCGCTGCTGGCGGAGGAGGGCGCGGTCGGGCGGCGGATGGACTTCCTGCTCCAGGAGATGGCGCGGGAGGCCAACACGCTGGGAGCGAAGGCGACGGACGCGGCGGTGACCACCGGGGTGGTGGCCCTCAAGGCAGACCTGGAGCGCATGCGCGAGCAGGCGCAGAACGTCGAGTGAGTGAGCGGATGGACGGCTTTCTCCACCTGATCGTGACGTCCCCGTCGGGCGCCGGGAAGACGACGATGGTGCGCGCGCTGCTGGAGGCGTTTCCCCAGCTGGTGCAGAGCGTGTCGAACACCACGCGCGCGCCGCGGCCGGGGGAGGTCGACGGGCGCGACTACCACTTCGTCGAGCACGCGCGCTTCGACGAGATGGTGGCCGAGGGCGACCTCTGCGAGTGGGCCGAGGTGCACGGGCACCGGTACGGCACGTCGATGTCCCGGGTTCGCCTCGCCCGCGAGACCCACCGCGGGGTGGTCTTCGTCATCGACGTGCAGGGCGCGCGGCAGGTGAAGGCGGCCATCCCCGATGCGGTGGCGGTGTTCGTGCTGCCGCCTTCGTGGGAGGTGCTGGAGCAGCGCCTGCGGGGCAGAGGGACCGAGCGCGAGGAGGTCATCCAGCGCCGCCTCAAGAACGCCCGCGACGAGGTCGCGATGTACGGGCTCTTCGATTACCTGATCATCAACGACGACCTCGCGACGGCCATCGAGGAGCTCAAGGGCGTGGCGCGGGCGACGGTGGCGCAGCGCGCGCGCCGGGCGCCGCGGGCCGAGGCGCTGCTGCGCTCGGGCTGATCGCCGCGCCGGTCACGGGTCGAAGTCGTTGCCGACCACCTGCGCGTCGGGCACCCAGTCGCGGCACAGGTCTCCGCGCGAGTGGAACACCAACTCCTGGAGCACCCCGCGGCGCACGCCGTCGTGGTGCGCCACGTAGCTCGACCCCTCCAGCACGACCTCCACGCCGCGGCGCTCGTACACCTCGTTGTAGTAGTCGTAGTACCTTCCCACCGGGGGCTTTGGAGGGTTGGGCGGGGCACCCGTCCGCACCCGCAATCGACGGCCTCGCCGATCGAGGGGAGCACCCGCCCAGGCTCTCCCCTCGGAGGGTGAGGCCGGGGACTGCAGGCCTGGGCGGTTGCTCGGCTCAACCCGTCAGAACTCTTTCGACGCGGTACTATGAAGCGAGCGGCCCTACATGAATCTCCACGTGCGCCGTGCCGCCCTTCGGCGGGCTCACGGTGATGTCGAGCGCGCCGCCTTCGCGCATCCACGCCGACACCACCACCGAGGACGGCAGCGGAACCGGCTTGCGGAAGCGCACCTCCACCACCCGCGGCCACGGCGGGAGGTCGTCCGCGCACTCCGCGAGGGCGCGCGCGACGGTCCAGGTGCCGTGCACGATGGCCGTGCGAAACCCGAAGGGCCGCGCCATCCACGCCCGCTGGTGGATCGGGTTGAGGTCGCCCGCGATGCGCGCGTAGCGGCGCCCGGTGTCCTCCGCCACCCTCACGATCGCCGAGCGCAGCGCAGCGCCCTCGACGCCCGCCGCGCTCTCCTCGCGCTTCGTCCGCGCGCCGCCCTTGTCCCCGCGCCGGCGGGCCAGCGCCGTCGTCGTGGTGCGCCACACGATCGCGCCGCCGAGGGTGGCCTCGGTCACCAGGTCGATCTCCACCCCGAGAGCGGCCTCGCGGCTCCCGGCGACGCGCGCCACCAGGTCGAGGGCCGCGGCCGCGGGGATCCGCGCGCGCTCCTCGGTGCGGATGGCGGCGTGCACGATGCCCATCGCCGGGAGGGGAAAGGCCGGGTCGGCCAGCAGCGCGAGGAGCCGCGGCGCGGCCATGAGCTGCGGCGCCAGCGTCGGGAGCGCGCCGTCGTCGGCGAGGCCGCACACCCGGCGGTAGCGCGCGAGCCACGACGGGTCCGCCGCCACCCCGCGGGCGCCGCGCTCCAGCCGGGGGAGCGTCGCGCCCGGGGCGAGGCCAGGCCGTCGCGCGGTCAGCAGCTTTGCGTGGGCCAGCAGCAGCGAGGTGAAGGTCGCGTCGCTCACCACGGCACCTCCTTCGACCAGGCCGTGGGCCACGCCGAGCCGCGGTTGCCCGCGATCTCCCGGCCGTCGGGCGCCGTCACGAAGTTGCCCACGTCGCCGAAGGCCCGCTCGGCGTTGAGGCGCCCGTCGCGCGATCGCATCGGCGCGAGGCTCACCCCCCGGCGCAGCGAGACCACCTCGTGGGGCCCCGGGCGCAGGTCGACGAGGGCGCCCTGGCGCGCGGCGTCGAGGAGCTGCTGCTCGTTGCCGATGGGATCGGCGACGGTCTTGGCCTTGAGGGTCCACACCAGGAGGCTCGTCGGGTCGCGGTCGGGGAAGGCCTCCGCGAGCAGGTCGGGCGCGCCGTGAAACTGCTTGCCGATGTCGTTCTGGTTCACCGGGCCGGCCATGAGGCAGACGCCCGCGAGCAGGTCGCAGCCCGGCGGGACCTCCGTCGTCCCCGACACCTCCGCCACCAGCGCGCTGCGCGCCGCCGCCGCGCCGAAGGCCCGCACCGCGAAGCCGAAGGGCAGCCCCGCCGCCTCGACGTCGCGGCGCGAGAGCCCGCCGACGTAGATGCGCTGCCCTGCGAGCGCGAAGGCCTTGCGCCCGCGGGCGGCGTTGCGGCTCAGCGCCCGCCCGATGGGCAGGTCGGCCCACAGGGGGATCTCCCGGACCACCCGGTCGGTGACCTCCGCCAGGTGCTCGCGCACCGCCCGGAGGCGGTCTTTACCGTCCGGGGTAAGCACGTCGATGCGCTCCAGCAGCAGCAGCTCGCGCGCCCGGTCGCGCTCGACGCCCGTGAAGTGCGCGAAGGCGTTGTAGGCCGCGCGCCCCGCCTGCTCGGCGAGCGCGTCGGAGACGTCCATGTCCTGGCGGGCCTGGTACGCCGCGGGGGCGGCCTCGTCGGCGTTGACCCCCGGCTGGATGCGCTCGCTGCGCAGTGCGAGCAGCGCCGCGCCCAGGCGCCGCGCCGACGCGGGCGCGATGGCCACGCCCTCTCCCGGCCGCGCGAACCCCACCTGGGCCACGAGGCCGATGCGCCAGCCCTGGGCCCGCTCCTTCGGGCCGAGTCCTGCGAGGGCCTCGAGCTCGCGCAGCGCCGCGGGGTCGTCCGGCGCGTCCATCGGCCGGAGGAACACCTGCGCCCGCCGCTGCCCCGCCGAGGCCACGACCGCCGCGCGCTCCATGGCGTCGGCGAGCACGCCGAGGTGCAGCTCGGTGAGGTACCCGATGGTCGGGATGTCGTCGGCGTGGCGGAAGCGCTTGGCCCACGCGCGCATCGGCACCGTCGCGAGGCTCGCGAGGGTCTTGTGGCCGATGAAGGTCAGCAGCAGCGTGAAGGCCGTGCGGTACGGCCGCGCGAGCACCAGGTGGGTGTACGCCGCGCCGTCGAGCACCGGCACGCCGTGGGTGCCGATGCGCCGCAGCAGCGCCGCCGCGCGGGCCGAGTCGTCGGAGCCCAGCAGCACGTCGCGGTGCCCCTGGAAGTTGGTCGACTGTCGCGCGGTGAGCACCCCGAGCGAGCACTCCTCGAAGAGCTCGGACTCCCGGGGCGGAGGGCCCGGCACGAAGCCCGTGGGCCGCGGCAGCGCGAGCACCGAGAGCATCGTCGCGGCCTCGGCGCGGGTGAGCGAGACGCGGGTGCGGTAGCCCACCGGCGACGACGAGTCGAGGCGCTCGGGCAGGTGGTGCCGGGTGCGCTTCTCGCCCGCCGGGGCGAAGGTCGCCGCGCGCGCCCGGCGCTGCGACTCCGGCGGGGCCTCGATGGCGACGAACTCGGGGAGCTTGCTCGATGCGCGCTCTCTCTGCGGCGCGGAC
>CAIOSS010001041.1 GCA_903860995.1 uncultured delta proteobacterium
CGCGCTCAACGCCCGGGGTGTCCCCGCGGCGGTGGTGGCGACCGCCCCGGCGGACGCCGACGCGGTGATCTTCCTGGGGGGCTTGCGCGCGGTCGCCAGCGTCGACGACGCGGTGGCGGTCAACCGGGAGGCCTTCGGCGCCGCCCGCGCGGTCGCCGCCCGCTTCGCCGCGCAGGGCGGGCTCTTCGTCACGGTGCAGGACACCGGCGGGGATTTCGGCCTCTCCGGGCGCGACGCCACCCGCGCGTGGACCGCGGGCGTCTCGGCCCTCGCGCGCACCGCGGCGGTCGAGTGGCCGGCGGCGAGCGTGAAGGCCATCGACCTCGCGCGCGACGGCCGCGACGCCGAGGCGCTCGCCGCGGCCATCGTCGCCGAGCTCTTCACCGGCGGGGCGACCCGCGAGGTGGGCCTGCACGCCGACGGCGCCCGCACCACGCTGCGGAGCGTCGCCCGGGAGGTGACCCCCGCGACACTGGCGCTCGACCCCGACGCCGTGGTGGTGGTGTCGGGCGGCGGCCGCGGGGTGACCGCGGCGTCGATCGTGGCGCTGACGCAGCGGGCGCGGGTGCGGGTCGTGCTGCTCGGGCGCTCGCGCCTGGAGGACGAGCCCGCGGCGTGCGTGGGCATCCGCGACGACGCCGGGCTCAAGCGGGCGCTGCTCGACGACGCGAAGCGGGAGGGCCGCGCAGCCTCGCCCGCGGAGGTCGGCGCCCAGGTGGCCAGGGTGCTCGCCCACCGGGAGGTGCGCGCGACGCTCGACGCCATCCGCGCGGCGGGCTCGGAGGTGCGCTACGTGGCGGTGGACGTCGCGGACACGGCGAAGCTGGGCGCGGCGCTCGACGAGGTGCGCGCGGCCTGGGGGCCCATCACGGGCGTGGTGCACGGCGCCGGGGTGCTCGCCGACAAGCTCCTCGCGGAGAAGACCCCGGAGCAGTTCGACCGGGTGTTCGACACCAAGGTGGCGGGGCTGCGGTCGCTGCTCGCGGCGACGGCGGGCGACCCGCTGCGCTGGATGGTGCTGTTCTCCTCGGTGGCCGCGCGCACGGGCAACACGGGCCAGTGCGACTACGCGATGGCCAACGAGGTGCTCAACAAGGTCGCCGCGGC
This sequence comes from uncultured delta proteobacterium, assembly GCA_903860995.1. GTDB lineage: Bacteria > Myxococcota_A > Polyangia > Polyangiales > SCUS01. The sequence goes on from CAIOSS010001041.1 coordinate 1,108, forward strand.
CGAGCGGCGCCGGCGCGGCCCGGGCTTCGTGGCGAAGGCCATCGGCTGGGGCCCGTGGGAGGGCGGGATGGTCACGCCCGCGCTCAAGGCGCGCTTCGACCAGATGGGCGTAGCGCTCATCCCCCTCGCGGAGGGCGCCCGGCGCTTCGTCGACGAGATCGCGGCGGCGCCCGACGAGGTCGAGACCGTCGTGGGCGGCGCGATGGGCGAAGGGCCGCTGGGCGCCCGGGTCGCCGCGGGGCCGATGAGCGTCGAGCTCTCGGTCGACCAGGGCTCGCACCCCTACCTCAGCGACCACCGGGTGGCGGGCAAGCCCGTGGTGCCGGTGGCCCTGGCGATCGAGTGGATGGCGCGGGCGGCGAGGGTGTTCCGCCCGGGCGCCGGGCCGGTGGCGCTGCGCGACCTCAAGGTGCTGCGCGGCATCAAGCTCGACCACTTCGAGAACGGCGGGCACCGCTTCGCGCTCCACGCGGTGGCGCGGCCGGGCGCCGGCCCCGACGACCTGAGCGTCGAGCTGCGCGGCAACGACAACGTGCTGCACTTCACGGCCACCGTGGAGACCCGCGCGGGCGAGCGGCGGCCGCCGGAGCGCGCGGCCGACCCCCGCGTCGGGCAGTGGACCCGCGAGGCCGTGTACGACGGCCACCTGCTCTTCCACGGGCCGAGCTTCCAGGTGATCCAGTCGATCGCCGGGGTGTCGAAGGAGGGGATCATCGGGACCCTCACCGGCACCCGCGAGCGGGCCTGGCGCCCGGAGGCCTGGCGCGTTGACCCGGCGGCCCTCGACGGGGCGCTGCAGTTCGCGCTGCTCTGGTCGCGCGAGGCGCTCGGCGGGGCCTCGCTGCCGATGGCGGTGGCAGCCTTCGAGAGCTACGCCGAGGCGCTGCCCGAGGGGTTGATCCGCTGCGTGGTGCGCGGCCGCGAGGTGCACGAGTCGCGCGCCGTGTGCGACGTGCTGCTCGAGGACGCCGCGGGCCGTCCGCTGGCCACCTTCCGCGGGGTCGAGACCATCCTCCGTCCGGGCGAGGCCGTCGTCCGCGAGGGCGCACCCGCGGGCGTCCCCTCGTGAGCTTCGAGCCCATCGCGATCGTCGGGCAGGGCTGCGTCCTGCCCGGGGCGCTCTCGCCGTCCGCGCTGCGCGAGCTCGTCCAGGCGGGACGCAGCGCCGTCGGGCCCGCGCCCGCGGGGCGCTGGCGGCTCCGCCCGGAGCACGCGATGGGCACGGCCTCCCACGCCGCCGACCGCACCTGGTCCGACGCCGGGGGCTACGTCGAGGGCTTCGACGCGCTCTTCGACCCGTCGGGCTTCCTGCTCCCCGAGGCGACCGTGCGGGCCCTCGACCCGGCCTTCCGCTGGGTGCTCCACGCCGCCCGCGAGGCCCTGCGCCCGGTCGGCCACGAGCGCGCCTCCGACCGCGCGGGGATCATCCTCGGCAACCTCTCCTTCCCCACCGCGGCGATGTCCCGCTACGCCGAGAGCGTCTGGCTCGACGCGCAGGACCCGTCCTTCCACGCCTCCGTGGGCGGCCGCGCGGCGCACTCCGCCGGGGTCGAGCGCCCCTCCGCCCACAACCGCTTCATGTCGGGCCTCCCGGCGCACCTCGCGGCCGCCGCGCTGGGCCTCGGCGCGGGCGCCCACGCGCTCGACGCCGCGTGCGCCTCGTCCCTCTACGCCATCAAGCTGGCCTGCGACCGCCTGCACGACCGCACCGCCGACGTGATGCTCGCGGGCGCCGTCAACGCGGCGGACAGCTTGTTCCTGCACGTGGGCTTCTGCGCGCTGTCGGCGATGAGCCGCACGGGCCAGAGCCGCCCCTTCCACCGGGACGCCGACGGGCTCGTCCCCGCCGAGGGCGCGGCGGTCCTCGCGCTCAAGCGCCTCGGCGACGCGCGCGCCGCGGGCGACCGCGTCCTCGGGGTCATCCGCGGGGTCGGGCTCTCCAACGACGGGCGCGGCCGCGGTCTGCTCGCCCCCGCCGAGGAGGGCCAGCGGCGCGCGATGACCCTCGCCTACGCCGTGTCGGGACTCCGCCCCGCGGACGTGTCGCTGCTGGAGTGCCACGCCACCGGCACCCCCGTCGGCGACGCCACCGAGCTGCGCTCCACCGCGGCCCTCTACGAGTCGCTCCACGACGTGCCCATCGGGTCGCTCAAGTCCAACCTCGGGCACCTCATCACGGCCGCCGGGGCCGCCGGGGTGATGAAGGTCCTCGCCGCGATGGACGACGAGCGCCGGCCGCCGTCGCTGCACGGCGACGCGCCCCTCGACGTGCTCTCGGGCTCGCCCTTCCGGCTGCTCACGGCGGGCGAGCGCTGGCCCTCCGACCGGCCGCGCGTGGCGGCGGTGAGCGCCTTCGGCTTCGGCGGCAACAACGCCCACCTCCTGGTGAGCCAGGACGACCCGGGCCTCGCCGCGCGCTCCGTCGCGAGCGTACGGTCCCGCGCGGCCATCGCGGTCGTCGGGACGGGCGCGATGCTCGGCGACACCACCGGC
>CAIOSS010001042.1 GCA_903860995.1 uncultured delta proteobacterium
GCCCCCAGAGCAGGAGAACGAAGCCCGCGAGCCCGAGCGTCGCCGCGCTCTGCGCCACGCCTCCGCCGAACATCTGCCGGGCGTTCATGAACACCAGCGGAATGGTCGCGTACGTGACGCCGACGTACGCGGCGAGCCGGCGATCGCCCGCGCCGCGCGCGGCGGCCATGAGCGCGCACGCCGAGACGAAAGCCAGAAGCGCCGTCGGGAGCCGCCCCCAGAGTTCGGTGACACCGCCGAGGCGAAAGCCCAGCGCGACGGCGGCGATTTGCCCCGGCGGGCGATCGAGGGCGACGGTGCGGCCCGCGATGAGCTCGCGCGCGAGGTCGGCGACGTGGATCTCCGCGGGCTGCCAGATGCCGTAGCGCTGGAGCCCGAAGAGAAGGACGAGCACCGCTGCGGTGATCGACACGAGGTAGGCGACCCAGCGGTCGCTGGAGGTGTTCTTCATGGGTCCTCGGAGGGTCGAAATCGCGCGCACACTAGATCACCCCCGACGGCGAACACAACCGCCGCGGCGCGCGCGTCTCAACACTCGATGATGTTCACCGCGAGGCCGCCGCGAGCGGTCTCCTTGTACTTGGTGCTCATGTCCGCGCCGGTCTGGCGCATCGTCGCGATGACCTTGTCGAGCGACACCTTGTGCTTGCCGTCGCCCGCCATCGCGAGCCTGGCGGCGTTGATGGCCTTCACGCTCCCCATGGCGTTGCGCTCGATGCACGGCACCTGCACCAGGCCGCCGATCGGATCGCAGGTGAGCCCCAGGATGTGCTCCATCCCGATCTCCGCGGCGTTCTCCACCTGCTCGGGCGTACCGCCCATGACCTCGGCGAGGGCGCCCGCGGCCATCGAGCAGGCCACCCCGACCTCCCCCTGGCAACCCACCTCCGCGCCCGAGATGGAGGCGTTCTTCTTGTAGAGGATGCCGATCGCCCCGGCCGTCAGCAGGAACCTCACCACGCCGTCGTCGTCCGCGTTCGGGATGAATCGACGGTAGTAGTGGAGCACCGCCGGGATGATCCCAGCCGCGCCATTGGTAGGGGCCGTCACCACCCTGCCCCCCGCGGCGTTCTCCTCGTTGACCGCCAGCGCGAAGAGGTTGACCCAGTCCATCACCTCCAGCGGATCGGCGCCGCCGCCAGGGTCGCACCGCAGCCGCCGGTAAAGGGACGACGCGCGACGACGCACCTTGAGCCCGCCGGGCAGGATGCCCTCGCGCTCGCAGCCCCGCTGCACACAGGCCGCCATCACGGCCCAGATCTCAAGCAGCCCGCGACGCACCTCGGCGGCCGGCCGCCACGCGCGCTCATTCTCGAACATCGCCGTGCTGATGGAGAGTCCGCTCGCGTGGCAGACGTCAAGAAGCTCCTGGCCGGTTTCGAAGGGGTGGGGCACCGCGCAGCGCTCGACCGCGAGCCCCTCGGCGACGCCGTCCTGGTTGACCACGAAGCCGCCGCCCACCGAGTAGTACACCCGCGCGGCGAGGGCCTTCCCGTCGGCCCCGAACGCCGTGAAGCGCATCCCGTTGGAGTGGAGCGGCAGCGTCTCCCGCCGGTGGAACACCAGGTCCCGCTCGGGCCGGAAGGTCACCTCCCGAGCGCCATGGAGGGCGATGCGCCCGGACGCACGCACCGCCGCGACCTGCGCGGTCACGCCATCGGGATCGACCGCCTCCGGGCGCTCCCCCATGAGCCCGAGGATGACCGCCGCATCGCTGCCGTGGCCCTTCCCGGTGTGACCCAGCGAGCCGAAGAGCTCGACCTTCACGCCCGTCACCTCGCGGAGCGCGTCTCCCGTGGCGAGGACCTCGACGAAGCGCCGCGCGGCGCGCATCGGCCCCACGGTGTGCGAACTCGAGGGCCCGATGCCAATGCTGAACATGTCGAATACGCTGATGCTCACGCCGGGAGCTTACTCCCTCGGCCGCCCGCAGCGCTCGCCGCGAGACTCGTCCGCCTCGACCCTCGCGCCCGCGGGGTTGTATGGTCGAACCATGGCTGGTGATCTCGTTCGATTCGGCGTGGCGATGGACGCCGACCTGCTGCAACGCTTCGACGAGCACATCGGCGCCAAGGGGTACGGCAACCGCTCAGAAGCGCTGCGCGACCTCGTCCGGGCCGACCTCGTCAACGCCCACCTGAAGCGCGACGGCCTCGCGGTGGCGACGCTCACGCTGGTTTACGACCATCACGTGCGCGAGCTATCCGAGAAGTTGACCGACATGCAGCACGACCTCGGCGAGCACGTGGTCTCCACGCTGCACGTGCACCTCGATCACGACCACTGCCTGGAGGTGATCGTCCTGCGCGGCCCGGCGGGACTCATCCAGTCCGCTGCCGACCGGCTGCTCGCCACCAAGGGCGTCAAGCACGGCCGCCTCGTCGCGACGGCTCTCCCCGAGAATTCCCACCACCACGCCGACGACGAGCACGAGCACGGCGCCCGCTGACGGGCGCTCACCCGCTCGACAGCGCCGCGTCCATCGCCCTGGCGCACCCCCGCGGTGTCGCCCCAGGCGCCCGCCCGAGCACGACGAAGCCATCGCCGTCAGCGTCGATCCGCCCGAGGTCACTCGTCTGGATCGCCACGGAGCTCCCGAGGTTCATGAGGTCGACGATCCGCACCAGGCCCACCTCGCCACGCGGGACCTCCCTCAGCGTGACGGCGTCGACCATCGAGACACGGACCCAGGGCGGCACGCGGTAGCTCGCCCTCCCCTCACGCCGCGCCTCGTATCCCTGGGAGCTGAGCTCGGTCATCCCATACTCGCCGAGCACGTCCGCCTCAACGAGCCCGAACGCCTCACCGATCATCCCGCGAAGCACACCCGGCTCGATCTCACGCGATCGCCCCTTGAATCCGCCGGTGGGCATCGCGACGCTCCCCGGCGGTAGTCGCCAGCGCCGATCGCGTAGGGCGTCCAACAGGTGCACGAAGCTGAAGCTCGTACCGAGCAACGCCACTGGCATTCCGTCGCCACAGGCCGCAGTGACCACAGCCGCGACCGCTGCGGAATCGAGCGCTGCCCGTCGCACCACCCACGGATCGGTCGAGCCCTGGTGCCAGCGGGCGGCGAAGCGCGCGAGCATGAAGGACAGGGACGAGGTCGGCGCGAGGTCCTCGGGCTCTGCGAGGAGCAGGCAACGATATCCGGAACCAGGAAGCAGCCACCTCGCCGCGGCAGTCTCGGCGGCTGCAGCGTAGAGCGAGAGGTCGGCGAACTCATGGCGTCCGTGGACCTCCTGCGTCGTCCCGCTGGTCTCGAAGACCCGCTCGCAGGACGCCTCTGGGAAGCAGGCCACCCGCGCAACCTTGAAGACGTCCGTGGGTACGCCCGGAATCTCGGCGAGACAGCTCGGAGCGCGGTCGCCCAGCGCACCGCTGGCGATCCGATCGAGCACCGCGTTGCGCGCGCGCTGCCAGGCGAACACCGCGCACCCGAGCACCTCGACGGCGGTCGAATCGACCTGCTCCATCGGCCCGGCCGCGAGCGCCATCAGCCTCGCCCGCAGCCCCCTGCCCTCCTCATCGAGCCAGCGGCTCACGGGTCGGGTGACTCCGCGAGCACCCCGGCGAGGTTGGCGCAGAAGTCCTCGATCTGCGCTTCGGTCAGGCAGGCGGGGGGCGTGAGGGTGAGCACGTCGCCGGCGACCCCACCCGTCAGCATCACGTAGCCTCTCTCAAGCATGGAGCGGCAGACCGCGAGCGCGCGACGCAGTCCGCCATCGATGGCCACCCCGACGAGAACGCCGACGAAGGTCATTCGCCGCACCCCGAGTCCGGGCGAGCGAAGGGACGAGCGCAGCGAGCGCTCAAGCGAGGCCGCGCAGCGGGCGATCATCGCCGCGGTGTCGGGTCGCTGGAGCACGTCGAGCGATGCGATCGCGGCAGCGCACGCCAGCGGGTTGCCAAGGAAGGTGGACGTGTGGATGGCCTCACCGACCGGATGCCCCCACGCCGCTGCGACGTCCTCCTTGATGATCGCAGCGCTGACGGGCAATCCACCGCCGAGCGCCTTGCCGATCACCAGCACATCCGGGTCGCCCTGCATGGCGATGGACTGGAACAGCCCCCCGGTCCGTCCGAGACCCGTGTAGATCTCGTCAGCGACGAGCAGCGCCCCGTGTCGCCGGGCTAGCGCGGTCAGGGTGGCCAGCGCCCCTTCCGCCGCCGGCTCGACGCCCCCCCTCCCAAGGGTTGGCTCGATCAGCAAGGCGCCGGTGCGCCCCTCGGCGAGCACGGCCTCGACGTACTCCATCGCGCGACCAGAGCCCGCCGCGGACGGGTAAGGAGCAAAGCGCACCGCGGGATTGAGCTGCCCAACGAAGGGCTCCCGAAAGGCGAGCTTGTACCCGCAGGCCGCGAGCGCGCCGTAGCTCAGACCATGATAACCGCCCTCGAAAGCCAGCACGCCCGGGCGACCGGTCGCGAGCATGGCGGTCTTGAGCGCGGCCTCGACGGCGTCCGCGCCCGACAGGCCGAGGATCACCCGGGCAGGCCACGGAGCCAGCGCGGCGAGCCGACCCTCCAGGAGGATCTTCTTCGCCGAGGGGTATACGTCGCCGAGTGCATGGAGAAGCGTGCTCGCCTGCGCCTGCACCGCGGTGACGACCTCCGGAACCCCGTGCCCGAGCAGCGCGACCCCGAAGCCCCCGGTCATGTCGACGTAGCGATTGCCATCCACGTCCACGACGTTGGCGCCGCGAGCCACGGCCCAGACGATCGGGTCATGAGACGAGCCGGTGAGCTCCTCGCGGCGACGCCGACGAGCCGTGAGACCTGGACACTCCGAGTTCGCGAGCAGATCGACGAGCGTGCGGGTCGCGCCACCGCCAGGACCGCTCGCGCGGACACACGGGAGGAGATCACCGTTAGGGGTAGGGAGGTCGGACATCGCAGACCCCCGCATGGACGCGGGGGCTCAACGGGAAGGCGGCGCGATCAGACCGCGGCGGGGGGCTCTTCGGCCGAGCGACA
>CAIOSS010001043.1 GCA_903860995.1 uncultured delta proteobacterium
GCGGACGGATCGACGGCGCGGTGGCCGCGTCGATCACGGCGACGTGCACGGCGCGCCCGGGCACCAGCTGGCGCACGGCCAGGCTCTCGCGCGTGGGCATCATCTGGAGTTCCTCGTCGATGGGCGAGCGGCCCCAGGCGTTGGGCACGCGCTGGCACTCGACGATCCACACGTCCACCGGGGCGCGCGGCGGCGCGGCGGCGGCCCGCGCCACGATGGCGCGCAGCAGCGGGCCGGCGAGCCGGTCGGAGAAGCGCAGGTTGATGTGGATGCCGAAGGGGTAGACCACGGCCAGCAGCCCGAGCAGGCCCAGGGTGCGGAGCAGCGGTCGCCGCCCCGGGGCCGACGCCCACTCCACCGACGGGTAGAGCAGGGCGACGGCCGGCAGCAGCATCGAGACGCAGGCGTAGGTGACCGACCCGTACCGGGGGTTGAGGGCGTAGGGCCCGTAGGAGACCACGAGCCACGCGAGCGCGAAGGCGGCGACCCGCCCGGCCCGCCAGCCCGAGGGGCCCCGCCAGAGGGCGAGCAGGGCCAGCGGCGCGAGCAGGGCCTGGGGGCGGCGCAGCAGCACGACCACGAGCTGCCGGGGCGGGTCGAGCAGGGCCAGCGGGTGTTTGGGCGGGTGCAGCAGCCAGTCGACCGCCTGCGCGAGGAGCCACTGGTAGTTGTGGACGATGGCCGAGGAGCCGACGAGGCCGGAGCCCACCGCCGCGCCGCCGGAGAAGCGCAGCAGCGCGTAGCCCGTGGTGAAGGTCAGCAGCGCGAGGGTGTCCGCGCGGAGGCCCCAGGCGCGCCACGACCGGGGGCCGCTCACGTAGAGGTGCGAGAGCACGAGCAGCGGGCCGGCGAGCACCCCGCTCTCGTGGGCGCCGACGCCGACGATCGCCAGCGCCAGGACGAGCCACACCGGCTGCCGGGCGGGCCGCAGGCACACGTTGAGCGCGGCGAACATGAACACCGCCGCGAGGATGAGGTCGTTGTACTGGTGCGCGTAGGTGGTGCCCAGGTACGCCGGGGTGAAGAGCACCAGCACGCTCGCGAGCAGGGCCGTCTCGACCTTGAACCCGAGCTTCGTGAGGTACACGCCCTGGGCGACCAGGAGCCCCTGGACGAGGCCCCAGAGCGCCCGCGCGAAGCCCTCGGCGTCGACCCCGAAGAGGCGCACGTAGAGGACGAACATCAGGTGGGTGGTGGGGCGGAAGCGGTCGCGGCCGTCGAAGATGTGGCGCCACTCCGCGGCGAGGAAGCCCCGCCACGTGCGGCCGTCGTTGAGGATCTCCCACGCGTCGGTCTGGAAGGTCGCGTTGCGCAGCGACGAGAATACGATGCGGGTGTGGACCGCGAGCACGACCAGCACGGCCGCCGCGAGCACGAGCACCGGGCCGTGCGCGCGCAGGGCGGGCCAGCGCCCGGCGGGTGACTCCGGCGGGCTCAAGGCCGCGCGGCGGCGCGCGGGGTGGCGCGGTAGAGGGTCAGGCGGATGGGCTCACCCGGGCGCAGGAGCGTGAGGCACATGGTGTTGCCGTTGGGCGCCGTCACGACGCGGCCGGCGTTGACCTCGTCGTACATCCGCGAGGGGAAGGTGGTGGCCGCGACGGGGCGCAGGTCGAGCCGCTCGCGCAGCGCCGCGCAGACCGGGGCGATGGGGGTGGAGGCCGGGCGGTGGCTCTGGCAGGAGAGGCCCTCGTACACGTAGAGGCAGTCCGGCGGCGCCGCGAGGATGCGCTCGGCCTCGGGGGAGAGCGTCTCGTGGGCCTCGGGGTCGGCGCTGGGCGCCGCGAGGCGGCCGCTGTTCACGACGTTCCACTGCGGGGAGATCATGCCGTCGCTGTGCTCGCGCTCGCCGATGCGGCGCAGGCGCAGGCCGAAGGTGTGGCCCACCTGGTCGAGCCCGAACTCCGGGGCGAACTCCAACACGGTGCACCGCGGCGGGATGCGCCCGCGCTGGGCGCGCAGGAAGTCGAACTCCCGCATCTCGTTGAAGTCCGTGTCGCGGATGAAGCGGAGGTGGATGAGCGGCGAGGCGGCGAGGTACGCGGCGAGGAGCCACGGGACGAAGCGCGGCAGCCGGAGCAGCGCGGGGGTGCTGGCCGCGGCGAGCAGCACGAAGGGGGTGGTGATGTTGAGGTGGTAGCGCGCCTGCATCATGGGCTCGGTGGGGCGCACGTACGAGTGCACCATGAAGAGCCCGAGGATCCACGCGAA
>CAIOSS010001044.1 GCA_903860995.1 uncultured delta proteobacterium
CGCCGCGCAAGCGGGCGTCGCGTTGGGCGTCGCGCACGCCATCCCGCAGCCGCCGCAGTGCGCCACCGTCACCCGGGTGTCGACCTCGCAGCCGTTGGCCGCCGTCGCGTCGCAGTCGCCGAAGCCCGCGGCGCAGGCCCCTCGCACGCAGGCGCCCGCCGCGCAGCTCGCCGCCGCGTTGGCGAAGCTGCACGCCCGGCCGCACGCGCCGCAGTGCATGAGGCTGGTGGCGGTGTCGGTCTCGCAGCCGTTGGCCGCCATGTCGTCGCAGCTCGCGGTGCCGCCCGGGCAGGCCGTGACGGTGCAGCGCCCGGCGACGCAGTCCGGGGTGCCGCTCGCGGCGGTGCACACCATCCCGCACCCGCCGCAGTGGGTCAGCGAGGTCTGCGCGTCGACGCACGCGCCGCCGCAGCACGTGAGCGCCCCGGGGCAGGGCTGCGTCGCGCTGCACCCGGCGTCCACGGGGCCGGCGTCGACCCCGGCGTCGGTGCCCGCGTCGGTCGGCTCACCCGCGTCCGCGCCCGTGTCGGTGCCCGCGCCCGTGTCGGTGCCCGCGCCCGCGTCGTCGGCATCCATCGGGGTCGGCGCGTCGATCGGCGCGACGCCGGTGTCGGCGCCGCCCCCGGTCGTCGCCTCGTCGCCGCAGCCCGCCGCGAGCAGCGTGACCAGCGGGAGCGCCCCCCGAACCCATCGCCTCGTCTTTACCATCGTGGTCACCACTCCTCCGCGCGTCGCGCAGGGGAGGGACGCTACACGCCGTCGACCGCGCGGTCAGCCGTAGCGCACCTGCACGTGCTCGATGAGCGACCGCAGCACGCGCTTCACCCCTTCGGTGGTGGCGTGCCGCACGATGGCCCACCCTTCGCCCTCGTAGCCCTCCGCCCGGCCCTGGCCCACCCGCGGCCGGCGCAGCTCGATCAGCGCGTCGCCCGCCGCGGCCACGGCGGCGTCGATGCCCTGCACCGAAGCCACCCGCGCGCCGGGCCCGTGGCCCCGGAAGAACGCCGCCCCCGCGGCCCAGCGCCGGGGCTTCGGGGCGAAGCGGTCGAAGGCGATGAGCCCGGCCCAGTCGGCCACGAGGTCGGTCTCGTGCGCGAGGCCCATCAGCGGCATGATGTGCACCCCGGGCGGGCGGGCGCCCACCTCGTTCACCAGCGCCGTGCCGTCCTCGCGCAGGAACCACTCCATGTGCGTGAGCGCCGTCCCCGCCGCAGAGCCCGCGTGCTCGCCGAAGAGGGCCGCCAGCGCGGCGGTGTTGGTCGGCGCGAAGCCCGCCCAGGGCTCCTCGTGGGCGTCCCGCGGGAGCAGCACGCAGTACTGCACCCACGGGGTCTCCAGCACCTCCAGGGGCGTGGGGAAGTACCGCGTCCCGGAGCGCCACACGGGCACGCCGCGCACCGTCACGGTCTCGCAGGTGTGCTCCCGCGCGCGCACGAACTCCTCCACCTGGAGGGGCTGCGCTGTCGTGGGCATGGCGCCCTTCGCGGCGAGGGCCGCGAGGTCTTCCGACGACTCCACCCGGAAGGTCGCGCGCGACCCGAGCCCCGCCTGCGGCTTCACGATGACGGGGTAGCCCACGTGGCCGACGAAGAGCGCGAGCTCGCGCGTCGAGCGCACCAGGGCGCTGCGCGCCACCGGGACCCCGTGGGCGCGGAGCACCTCCTTCATGCGGTCCTTGTCGCGGAAGTTGCGGGCGACGGCGGTGTTGATCCCCTCGATGCCGAGCGCCTCGCGCGCCTGCGCCATCGGCATCTGGAGCTGCTCGAGCGCGCCCGTCAGCCGGTCGATGCGCCCGACGTGGCGGGAGAGCGCTCCCGCCGCCGCGGTGAGCTGCGCGCCGTCGAGCACGTCGGTGACGGCGTAGTGGGCCGCGACGCGCGGGCGTATCTCCGCGGGGATGGCCGACTCCGGGTCGGCGCTGATCACCGAGAGGGTCACGTCGTCGAGGGCGGCGAAGGCCCTCACGTAGCGGTTGGTGTTGTCGAGGAAGCGCGGCGCGACGAAGACGACGTGGGGCACGAGGCGCACTCTACCGAAGCCCGCGGGCGAACACGCGACGGAACATCCTTCGTACGACGTCGGTCTCAGGGGGCGGAGAGGGCGCGGGCGCTCGACGACGGCGCCGAGGTGCCCTTCGGGCGCGGTGTGTTGCGCTTCGTCCACACGCGCGGGCACGCCAACCAAGGGACCACGCTCCAGGGATTTCCAGGGCGGATCGCCGCAAGGTCGGGTCTACCAGCGGTGGTAGGCGGGGTGGTCGGGCTTCACGGCGACGAAGGTGCCGGTGCCGATGGCGGTGACCTTGCCGTTGGCGGTCATGGTCGCTTCGATGGTGGCGCGGTCGTCAGTCGACGACACGACGTGGGCGTCGACGTGGACGGGGCCGATGGGCGTCGGGCGCTTCAGCACGACCTTGAACTCCGCGGTCACCGTGCACGGCGCGTGGTCGAGGCCCTGCTTGCGCATCAGGTGATGGATCGCGGTCCAGTTCATGTGGCAGTCGAGGACGGTGCCGATGATGCCGCCGTTGAGCACGTTCTCGAAGGCCTCGTGGTGGCGCTCGGGGACGAAGTCGCACACGACGTGGGCGTCGCTCGCGTCGCTCGCCGCGACGCTGCGGATGCGCAGTCCCCGGTCGTTGGTGGGGCCGCAGCCGAAGCAGCGCCCGTGCGGCGCGAAGGTCTCTTGCAGCGAGGGCTCGCTCATCCGTCGACGGTAGCGCAATCGCCCCCCCGGCTGCTGGAAGATCCCTTCGATCACCGCTCCAGACATGGTCTCCCCCCGTCCGACCACCCGAACGCGCGATGGGTTCCCGGACTCTCCCGGGTCGTCGAAGGAACGCCCGGTACAAACCCACTGGCATATAGTCCAACTTCACAATGGAGGCTCCAATGGGTGGTACGGGACGGTCGCCGGTCTTCGCTCTCGTGTTCGTGGCGGCCGCACTCGCGGCGTGCGGCGAGGGTCGCTCCGTCGTGGGCGGTCCCTCCGACACCGGGTCCGCGGACGCCTTCGACGCCGTCGCCATCGACGTCCCGGCCATCGACGCGCCCTCGCAAGACGTCCCCGAGGAGCTCATCGACACCCCGGCCCCGGTCGACGTCTCGATGCGCTGCGCCGCCAATACCGACTGCATGGGCAGCCCCACCGGCAACGTCTGCGACCTCAGCTCGGGGCGCTGCGTGGAGTGCCTCCCGGCGAGCGACACCTGCCCCGCGGGGCGCTACTGCGACGACTCCAACCGCTGCCTCACGGGCTGCCGCAACGACGAGGCGTGCCGCATGGCGGGCCCCATGGACGGCGGCGTCCCGGCCACGCGCTGTCTCCCGACCACGCGCGCCTGCGTGGAGTGCATCACCGACGAGCACTGCCCCGCGGGGTCGCTCTGCGTGGGCAACGCCTGCGCGGCGGGGTGCAGCGCGACGCGGGCGTGCCCGACGGGGCAGGCGTGCTGCGCCGCCGCGTGCGCCGACGTGCAGGCGAGCACCGTGCATTGCGGCGGCTGCGACATGGCGTGCCGCACCCCCAACGGCACCCCCGCGTGCCGCAACGGGACCTGCGCCGTCGGCATGTGCACCGCCCCCTTCGCCGACTGCGACGGCGCGGCGGCCAACGGCTGCGAGGTCGACACCCTCAACGCGGTCGAGCACTGCGGCGGCTGCGGCATGGCGTGCTCCACGCGCGGCAACGCCATGGCGCGATGCGCGGCGGGCCGCTGCGAGATCACCTGCAACGCTGGCTTCGCCGACTGCGACATGGACCCGGCCAACGGCTGCGAGGCCGACACCCGGGTGAGCGTGCTGCACTGCGGTGCCTGCGGGCGGGCGTGCACGCCGCCCAACGCCGAGGCGACCTGCGCGATGGGCGCGTGCGGCATCGCGCGCTGCAACGCGGGCTTCGGCGACTGCGACGGCAACGCGTCCAACGGCTGCGAGACCGACCTGCGCCTCACGCCGAGCCACTGCGGGATGTGCGGCAACGGCTGCCCCTCGCGCGCCAACGCCGCGGCGGTGTGCGCCGCCGGCACCTGCGCCTCCATCTGCGTGTCGGGCTTCCTCGACTGCGACGGCGACGGGTCCAACGGCTGCGAGGCCGACCTGCGCACCAGCACGACGAGCTGCGGCGGCTGCGGCCGCGCCTGCGCCCCGCCGCGCGCCACGGGCGTGTGCGAGGGCGGCGCCTGCCGCATCGCGACCTGCGCGGCGGGCTTCGCCGACTGCAACATGGACCCGGCCGACGGCTGCGAGGTGAGCACCGTCAACGACCGCAACCACTGCGGCGCGTGCTCGAACGTGTGCGCGGTGCCGGGCGCCACGGCGGCCTGCGCCGCGGGCGTGTGCCGCCTCGACGCCTGCCTCGCGGCGCGGGGCGACTGCGACGGCAGCGCGGGCAACGGCTGCGAGGTCGACCTCAACGCCGCGGTGACCCACTGCGGCGCCTGCGGGGCGAGCTGCAACCTGCCCAACGCGACGGCGTCGTGCGCTGCGGGTCGCTGCGCGGTGGCGTCGTGCAACGCGGGCTTCGCCGACTGCAACATGAACCCCGCCGACGGCTGCGAGGTGAACCTCTCCACCAGCGCGTCGCACTGCGGCAGCTGCGGCAACGCGTGCGTGTTCGCCGGGGGCACCGCGGCCTGCACGATGGGCACGTGCACCCTCACGATGTGCGCGGCCGCGCTCGGCGACTGCGACGGCAACCGCTCCAACGGCTGCGAGACCAACCTCAACACGACCACCTCGCACTGCGGCGCGTGCGGCGCGGCGTGCGTGCTCGCCAACGCGACGCCCGACTGCCGCAGCGCGCGCTGCGCGGTGGCGTCGTGCAACGCGGGCTTCGCCGACTGCAACACCAACCCCGTCGACGGCTGCGAGGTGAACACCCGCTCCGACGAGGGCAACTGCGGCGCGTGCGGCGCTCGCTGCGCGCTCCCCGGGGCCACGGCCGTGTGCGCCTCGGGCGCCTGCGCGGTGGAGACGTGCACCGCGGGCCGCGCCGACTGCGACCGCGCCCCGGCCAACGGCTGCGAGGTCGACACGAGCGGGGACGTCAGCAACTGCGGCGCGTGCGGAACGAGCTGCGCCCTCGCCAACGCCACGCCCGTGTGCACCGCGGGCGCGTGCCGGGTGGGCACCTGCAACGCGGGCTTCGCCGACTGCGACGCCAACCCCGCCAACGGCTGCGAGGTCGACCTGCGCAACGACGCGAGCCACTGCGGTCGCTGCGGCAACGCCTGCTTCGCGTGTGCGGCCAGCGCGTGCCTGGCGGGCGGAACCGCGGCGCGCGACGGCTCCGAGTCGGCGGGCGTCGACCTGCGCTACCAGTTCGCCCCGGTGGTCGCGGGGACGGGCTTCGTGCGCGCCAACTGGGACGCCACGACGGGCGCCACGCAGTACCGGGTGAGCGTCGGGACCACCCCCGGCGGCGCCGACACGGCCCCGGCGCGGATGGTGACCGGCACCTCCGTGTCGCTCTCCGGGCTCACGCTCCGGGGCGCCTGGGATGGTGTGACGTACTATGTCACGGTGCAGCCCTTCAACGGCGCTGTGGCGGGCGTGGCGTCGACCTCGAACGGGGTGCAGATCGCCGAGGCGGCGACGTGGGACGGGGTCTCGACGACGGGCATCACGCGGGGCGTGAGCGCCAACTGGCCTGCCTCGGGGCAGACGGCCTGGTACGGGGACCACTACTTCGAGACGGTGACGGTGGCCGCGGGGGTGACGGTTCGCGCGCAGGGCTTCGGTCGCGTGTCGATGGTGCCCGAGGGCGTCGCCGCGACGGCCCCGAGCGTGACGTCGCCGCAGGACGGGTGGCTGTCGATCCACGCCAACACCATCACGGTGAACGGCACGGTGACGGCGTCGGGTCGCGGCTACGGCGGCGGCGGCGGCGGCGGCGGCTCGGTGGGGCTGCGGGGTCGCGGGGGCGCCGGGGGCCTCGGCGGCAACGGCGGCAACGGTGGGGGCAGCATCACGGGAGGCGGCGGCGGGGGGTCGCCCGGCGGCGTGGGCGGCACGGCGGGCGAGGGACCTGGCGGCGACGGCACGATGCTCGGCGGCGGCTCCGGCGGAAC